>JBCAXQ010000036.1:0-15992 GCA_038534015.1 Pseudomonadota bacterium
GTCGATGCCGGCATGCGTCAGCTGTGGCAGACCGGTTGGATGCACAACCGCGTGCGGATGATCACGGCCAGCTTCCTGATCAAGCATCTGCTGATCGATTGGCGCCAAGGCGAAAAGTGGTTCTGGGACACGCTGGTCGATGCCGATTACGCCTCCAACTCCACCAACTGGCAGTGGACGGCGGGCACAGGTGTCGATTCAAACATGTTTGTGCGGATCATGGCCCCATTATCTCAGAGCGAGAAGTTCGATGCGGCAGGCTATATTCGCGAGTATGTGCCCGAGCTTGCTGATCTGGAGGAACCATACATTCACGATCCACCAGACAATATGCGCGGCGACTATCCCGAAAAGATTGTCGAGCACCGTGAAGGGCGAGAACGTGCTCTCCACGCCTACAAAGTGATGAAAGACAGTTAGCCTGCTTGCCTGCGGCGTGGCACTCCGACTAAAGGAAAGCCATGTCTGTGGAGGGGATCAGAGGCGAGCAATTGCTCACCGGTGGTGCGCGCTTTGCGTCCGAACCGGGCCTGTTCTCCAAAATGATCGCACCCGGCTTTGGCAAGATTCTCGACCGGGTCGATGAAGGGCTGGTTTCCGGATCCCTGGTCGGCCACTTGCCAGATGGAACCACTCGTACGCTGGGCGGCCGTGCCCCCGGTTTCGAAGCCGAAGTCTGGCTCAAGGATTGGCGATCCCTGCTGCGCCTGGCGACTGATGGGGTCGTCGGCTGGTATCAGGGATATGAAGCCGGGGAGTGGGAAACCAGCGATCTCGTCAGCATGTTTGCCGTGATGTCTGCCAATGTGCGTACCTTGGGCAATACGGCGCGCGCATCCGGCCCGTTCAGACTGGCGGCTTGGCTGGCCCACAGAGTCAATCGCAACAGCCGATCGGGCGCGCAGCGCAACATTGCCGCACACTATGATCTCGGCAACGATTTCTATCGCCAATGGCTTGACCCGAGCATGACCTATTCGTCCGCGCTTGGCTGGGCAGATGATGGCCTTGCCTGCGCACAGGAACGCAAGTTGTCAGGGATTTCCGATCGCTTGAGCGACGCAAAGTCCGTTCTGGAAATCGGGTGTGGCTGGGGCGCTCTGGCAGAGCATCTTGCTGCCTACGGCCGGAATGTGACGGCCATAAGCCTGTCTGACGAGCAACTGACTTGGGCACGTCGCAATGCCTCTGGCAAAATCGATTTTCGCAAGCAGGATTATCGTGACACCGATGGTCAGTATGATGCGATTGCAAGCGTCGAGATGGTCGAAGCTTTGGGCCGCGAATACTGGCCGACCTTCATGGACTGTGTCGCGCGCAATTTGAAACGGGGCGGGCGGGCTGCCATTCAGTATATCTCAATGGCGGATGACCTGTTCGAAGCCTACGCAAACAGCGTCGATTTCATCCAGGCTTATGTTTTCCCGGGTGGTATGCTGATCAAGACCAGCGAGTTTCGCGAGCTTGCCGAAGCGCGCGGGCTCGAGTGGCAGGACCAGAGCGATTTTGGGTCCGACTATGCTGAAACGCTCAAGGCCTGGCGCGAGCGGTTTGATGCTGCCGTCCATGAAGGACGATTGCCTGCCGGGTTCGATGACCGGTTCATTCGGCTCTGGCGGGTCTATCTTGCCTATTGCGAGGCCGGTTTTCGAGCGGGCAACATTGATGTTCACCAGGTCACTCTGGTCAAGAATTAGGGCAAGAGGAAACACGTAGATGAGATTCGGCAAGACACTTTTGACGGGAATCGCCGCCATTGGCCTTTCAGGTTGCACGGCCAATTTTGCCGAGGATATTGATCCTGTCGCGCCGGTTGCCGGTCCGGTCGAACTGATCACTCCGCCGGAACGTGATCCGTCCGAACTGCAGGTCCTGTTCTGGGATGATGCCACCCGTTCGGCTCGCTTCCGCGACATGGAAAACTGGTTCGCCGGACATGAAGTTCCTGCTTCTTTGACGCCGCGCAAGTTGGAACGGGGTGCACCTCTCAATGATGCGCTGATCGCAGAAATTCAGGTAGGCATGGCCCAGTCCAACGCCGCTGGCGTGATGGTGCTGCAGAATGGCAAAGTCCGATTTGAGGAATATGGGCTTGGGCTGGGCAAGGATGATCGCTGGACCAGTTTTTCAGTCGCGAAGAGCTTCACTTCGACTTTGCTGGGCGCTGCCATCGCTGACGGCTTTATCGCCAGCCTGGATGACCCGGTAACGCAGTACATTCCGGAACTTGCCGGCTCGGCCTATGACGGTGTTACTGTACGCCAGATCGCCACCATGACGAGCGGGGTCGCATGGAACGAGGATTACACCGATCCCACCAGCGACGTTGCCCAGATGAACCGGTTCGTGGTTGAATACGGACCGGACGCGGTTGTCGAGCAGATGAAGCGCTTGGAACGCGACGCGACTGCAGGTGAAAAGTGGGTTTACAAGACAGGTGAGACCAACCTCATCGGGGTCGTCGTGGAAAATGCAATCGGCCTATCGCTGGCGGAGTACGCGCAAAGCAAGATTGTGGAACCGGCCGGTCTCGAAGGCGGCTTGTTCTGGATGGTTGATCCGCGGGGTGGCAACATTGGCGGATGCTGTTTGTCGCTGAGGCTTTCTGATTATGCCCGGATGGGCCAATTCGCACTTGAGGGTGGCGAAGGCATTGTGCCGGAAGGCTGGTTTGGCGAGGCGGGTTCGCAGCTGGTCGATTTCGAAAATGGCGGCTTTGGCTATGGCTATCAGTGGTGGACCTACCCCGGGGGCAATTTTGGGGCGCAGGGAATCTTCGGACAATCGATCACCATCGTCCCATCCGATAATCTGGTGGTGGCCGTGATCAGCAATTGGCCGACGGCCACCAGTGGCCAGTATCGTGGGCTTTGGGGTGGAATCGTAGCAAAGATTGCCGCCGCTGATTAAGGTCCTGACAGTCAGGCCAAAACCAAAGCCGCCGTGTGGCGGCGCGGTGGTTCAGGTCGCGCTGCGGTAAATCCCGGTGCTGCTGTAACGCTGCAGGATGT
Organism: Pseudomonadota bacterium; assembly: GCA_038534015.1. Taxonomy (GTDB): domain Bacteria; phylum Pseudomonadota; class Alphaproteobacteria; order Sphingomonadales; family Sphingomonadaceae; genus Erythrobacter. The sequence goes on from JBCAXQ010000036.1 coordinate 3,012, forward strand.
TGTCATGCACGATCGGGCTCAGAAGCTCGGTAAACGCACATCCGACAATGCAGTTATCCCACCAGACAACCTGACCTTGCAGGGACTCAAGCCCGGGCAGGGTCAGCCAGCAGACCTGGCCTTCGTGCATGCGGTTGATCGACGCGGCCGAAAAGCCGGAGATCGAAAGGTCATGCACCACGCTTTGAAATGCGCGGCCACCCGACGCCCGCAAAGTCGCAGGGATCGTAAGCTTTGTACGCGGTGCGCAGCGATCTTCCTGCGCGGCTACTGAATAGCGATCGGTTTCACTCTGCATTGTCTGCAACCTTTGTCCAAGCAGCTTTTGGTCTCTTTGCCGTTGGTCTTCGTGCAGTTTTGCCGAATTGGTGTTGCCGCCGTGTTTCCGGAAATGGTTACCGGATATTAAGGACGCTTACGGATAGACAGCCTCTGGCTACTCGACGCGTTCTCTGTGCGCAGTTTCAAAGTCGTCCTGGATCAAGTTGGTGATCCGTTCGGCTACCACTTCAGGATGTTTGACCGTTTCGGGGTCTTCCCCTGGATATGCGCGCGCGCGCATATCAGTGCGGGTCGCACCGGGATCAACAATGGCAACTCTGACGTTGCTGATTTTTGCGACTTCGGCCGCATAGCTTTCCAGCAAATTGTCGAATGCCGCTTTGGTCGATCCATAGGCGGACCAATACGGACGCGGGCCGGCGCCGACACTGCTGGTCAGGCCGATAATGCGTCCGGATTCTGCGCGCTTCAGCAAGGGATCAAAGGCTGCGATCAGGGCCTGGGTCGCGACAATATTGGTCATCAGTGCGGTGTTGAACTGCTTGGGATCGATCTGCGTAAGCGGTGTGAGCTCTGGCAAGTACGCTGCAGAAAGTATGAGATAATCGAGTGATTCCCAGCGTCCGGCAATAGCGCCTGCGAGGCGGCTCACCGCGTCGCCCTCTGTCAGATCGATGGGGGCGATGGTCGAAGTCCCGCCAGCGGCATGGATCGCGTCTTCGATCTCCTCGAGCGCTTTCACCTTGCGCGCCACCAGGATGACATGCGCACCTGCCGCGGCCAGCGATTGTGCGACCGCAGCTCCGATGCCCTTGCTCGCGCCTGTGACCAGAGCCGTGCGGCCCGAAAGTGGTTTGCTATCAGACATAGTCAGGCTGCTTTCGGATCCGCAAAAGGGAGCTGGGCCGCGTCCTGTTCGGTCACTGCCAGGTCGGTCAGAGACGTAGGATAATCGCCGGTGAAACAGGCGTCGCAAAATTGCGGGCTGGCATTGTTCCGACCCTTTGCCCCGACGGCGCGATAGAGCCCGTCTATTGATATAAAGGCCAGGCTGTCTGCCTCGATGAATTCGCGCATTGGCTCAAGCTCCATACGCGCCGCAAGCAGTTTTGATCGTTCTGGCGTGTCCACACCGTAATAGCAGGAATGGGCCGTTGGTGGGCTGGCGACTCGAAAATGCACTTCACTGGCACCGGCTTCACGCATCATCTCGACGATCTTGAGACTGGTTGTGCCGCGCACGATGGAATCGTCTATCAGGACAATGCGCTTGCCGGCGACCAGGTTGCGGTTCGCGTTGTGCTTGCGTTTGACGCCTGATTGGCGGGCAGTATCCGATGGCTGGATAAAAGTCCTGCCGACATAATGTGAGCGTATAATCCCGAGCTCGAACGGGACGCCGGATTCTTGCGCAAAGCCAATTGCTGCGGGCACGCCGCTATCCGGCACTGGAACGACCAGATCGACGTCGCAGGGGGCCTCGATCGCGAGTTCAGCTCCGATAGCTTTGCGCGCTTCATAGACGCTGTGCCCGGCAAAGAAGCTATCCGGTCGGCTGAAATAGACGTGTTCGAAAATGCAAGGGCGCGCAGCTGGGCTGCCAAACGGGTGCGAAGTTTCGAACGTGCCATCGAAATTGACCTGGATCATTTCGCCGGGTTCGACTTCACGGATCAATTCGGCACCGACAACGTCAAAAGCGACGCTTTCACTCGCGAATGTGATCGCTTCACCCATCCGACCCATTACCAGGGGGCGAATTCCAAGCGGATCGCGGCAAGCGATCATCCCTTCGGGCGTCATCACAATCAGCGCATAGGCACCTTCGACCAGGCGGAGGGCATCGACCAACCTGTCTGCGATGGTGGGATAGCGACTGGTCGCGACGAGATGGATGATAACTTCGGTATCGGATGTCGACTGAAAGATTGATCCCTTGCCGACCAGATCGGCGCGCAACGCGCCAGCGTTGGAAAGATTGCCGTTATGCGCAATCGCAAAGCCGCCCGTAGAAAGTTCGGCATAAAGTGGCTGCACGTTGCGCAGGCCCGAGCCGCCAGTGGTCGAGTAACGCACATGGCCTGCCGCCATTCCCCCGGGCAATTCGGCAATTGCCTCCTGCGTGGAGAAATTCTCGGCTACATGGCCAAGCCCGCGTCTGGAGAAGAACTCTTCACCGTCAAAGCTGGTGATCCCAACCGCTTCCTGGCCACGGTGCTGGAGGGCGTGGAGGCCGAGCGCTGTCGCTGCAGCTGCGTCGGATGCGTTTATGACGCCGAAAACGCCGCACTCCTCGCGCAACTTATCTCCGTCGGAATCGCAAAATGGATGCGTGATGTTCATGGCCGAGCTTGTCCCGCTAAGCTGCTCTGACGACGCACGGATCAATGGCGGTGTTACGAAACAATTACAAGGGTGACTCTTGGCCCGTTGCCGGTCTTTTTCGCACAATGGTGTGCGGCGGGCACGTTGCACATGCGCAAAGCGCAGCTTAAAGGCTAAGTTCACCTCGAAACGGTCAGAATAGGCCCACTTTGATTTTATCTCCATTCGAACGGATGATCGCCAGACGGTACCTCTTGCCCGGCAAGGGGGAGGCCTTCATCGCGCTTGTCGCCGGCATATCTGTCGGCGTGGTGATGTTGAGCGTGGCAATGCTGGTTGTCGTCATGAGCGTTATGAACGGGTTCCGCGCCGAATTGCTCGACAAGATCACCAGTGTGAATGGCCACGCGATCATTCAGGCATACGGAGAGGACCTTGGCGACTGGCAGCGGGTGCTGGAGGAAGTCCGTGCAACCCCTGGCGTGGTCGATGCCTCTCCCCTGATCGAGAAACCTTTGATGGCCTCTCTGCGAGGGCGAGTTAATCTCGTCTTTGTGCGCGGGAACACTGATGAGGAGATCGTAGAACTCGGCGACAAGGTGATGCTTGGTGACATTGCATCGCTTACTCCGGAGTCTGGCAATGTCGCCATCGGATCGAGGCTGGCGCAGAATATTGGAGCGCGGGTCGGCGACACGATCACCATCATCAATCCACAGGGGCGAACGACGCCTTTCGGCACGTCGATCCGGCAAGTTGGCTACACAGTCAGCGCGATCTTTGAGGTGGGGATATACGATTATGACGAACGGTTCATCGTCATGCCTATGGCCGATGCTCAGACGCTCTTATTGTTAGGCGACACGGTTGGCATGATTGAAGTGACCGTTGATGACGCGGACAATGTTGGCGAGATTCTGGAACCGGTCGAGCAGAGCCTCAATGAACGGGCGGTCGTCTCTGATTGGAAGACCATCAACGCGACATTGTTTGAAGCGCTGCAGGTCGAACGCGTGGCGATGTTCTTCGCGCTCAGTTTCATGGTGTTGGTCGCATCTTTTAACATCCTTTCGAGCCTGGTGATGCTGGTTCGCGCCAAAACGCGCGACATCGCCATCATGCGTACTATGGGCGCAACGCGGCGCAGCCTGCTCAAGATATTTGTGACGACCGGCACGACAATCGGGGCGATCGGGACAATTGCCGGGCTGATATTCGGGTTCATCGTGCTTTACTTCCGCGAGCCGATAGTTTCCTTCATCGCCTTCGCGACTGGTCAACAGATATGGGATCCGGAGGTGCGGTTCCTATCGACGCTGCCTTCGCGGACCGATCCGTGGGAAATACTTGGCATTGTGGTTCTCGCAATTGTGCTGAGTTTTCTTGCGACGCTTTACCCCGCGTTCAAGGCGTCGAGCACTGATCCGGTACAGGTGCTGCGCTATGAATAGCCCGGGGTCAGCAGCTCCAATCGCGTCCTTGCGAGGCCTCAAGCGAAGTTTCCAGCAAGGCGATGTGACGATTGAAGTCCTGCGCGGCATCGATCTGGACATCATGCCCGGGGAGATCGTGGCGCTGCTCGGTCCCTCCGGCTCGGGCAAGTCGACCATGCTCCAGGCCGTCGGTCTGCTTGAAGGTGGCTTTGAAGGCTCAATCAGCATCGCCGGCGAGCGTGCCGAGAAGCTTGGCCGTGATGAGCGCACTCGCGTTCGGCGCGAACACCTCGGCTTTGTCTATCAGTTCCATCATCTCTTGCCTGACTTCGACGCGCGCGAGAACGTCGTGATGCCGCAGATGATTGCGGAGGCGGAGCGCGAAGCGGCAGATACACGGGCGGACAGTTTGCTTTCCAGCCTGGGGCTCGGCCACCGGCTTACGCACCGGCCGAGCCAGCTTTCTGGCGGAGAACAGCAGCGGGTTGCGGTCGCGCGCGCGCTGGCGAACCGGCCAACGCTTGTGCTCGCAGACGAGCCGACCGGGAACCTCGACGAGACAACCTCTGATGGGGTGCTGGGGCAATTTCTTGAGCTTGTCCGCGGGGAGGGTAGTGCAGCACTGGTCGCGACCCACAACGAACGATTGGCTAGCCGGATGGATCGCATCGTGCGATTGCACGACGGGGTGCTCGAATAGCAACTGCAAATTGAGGGGGAGGATGATGAGTTCAGTCTTGGCAGGTCTGGCATTGATGCAAGCGGCGAGCGGGGCTCCCACTCCAGAGGAATTGAAGGGCCAGCCAATCCTTTCCTGCGCATCACCGATGCATGCTGCGTTCGATTTCTGGGTTGGCGAATGGGACGTTTTCCACGCCGGAAGTGAAGAAAAAGTCGCGGACAGCACTATCGAGCGCACGCATGGTGGCTGCGCGGTCATAGAGAACTGGAAGCCCCTGAACGGGCGCGGCGGCACAAGTCTTAATCACTTTGATGCCAATACGGGTGAGTGGCACCAGAAATGGATGGGCACCGGACCGCATGCGGTCGAATTTACCGGCGGCCCGACGGTCAGCGGAATGGTGATCACCGGCTATTGGCGTGACTATGTCGGGCAGGGCCGGAGCGCCTGGGTCCGCATGACCTATTCCCGCAACGAAGATGGAAGCGTCCGCCAGTTTGGCGAAGCTTCAGTCGACTATGGGGTCACCTGGAACGCCAGCTTTGATCTCCTATATCGTCCCAAAGCGACAGATACAGACTAAGGTATTGCCCATGACGACCATCGCCGATTTTACAGTCACCACCAACCGCGGCGAGGAATTGGACCTTGCAACGAAAGTGGGCAAGGTCCTGTTGGTGGTCAATACAGCCAGCAAATGCGGTTTCACCCCGCAATATGATGGGCTCGAGAAGGTCTTTCAGAGCTTCAAGGATCGTGATTTCGAAGTGATCGGATTTCCATGCAACCAGTTCGGTGCTCAGGAACCAGGCAATGCGGACGAAATCCAGGAATTCTGCAAGGTGAATTTCGGCGTCACCTTCCCGCTGATGGAGAAGATCGACGTCAACGGCCCCAATGCCTCTCCGCTCTATGACTGGATGAAGGGCGAGGCCAAGGGCCTGATGGGTTCAAAGGCGATCAAATGGAACTTCACCAAGTTCCTGATCAATCGCGAGGGCAAGGTGATAAAACGCTACGGCCCGCAGGACACGCCGGAACGCATCGCCAAGGATATCGAAAAGCTGCTGTGATTGTCTCCCCAGCCTGTGGAGAATTAGGCGGCTATGAGACTTTAGAAATCGCGGTATTTTCCTAAGTTGGAATGATGCCATTCGCTCCTTTCGTTCCTCTGCGAGTTCTGTCGTCCTATTCCACGCTCGAGAGCATGGCCGATCCCAAGGCGATCGCCAAACTCGCGAAGGAGCGCGGTTTCCCGGCGATTGCGATTTGCGACCGCAACGGACTTTATGGCGCGGTCATGTTCGCCAATGCCTGCAAAAGTGAAGGCGTGCAGCCGATTATCGGGACGCTTTTGGGGGTGGCGCGCACGGGCCAGGATGATGCCGAGCGCAAGCAGGTCGATTATCTCGCGCTGTTTGCCCAGAGCGAGGCTGGATATGACAATCTGTGTCATCTCGTTTCACGCGCGCATCTTGAGCGTCCGCTGGAATTTGAGCCCCATGTCGAACTGAGCGAACTGGACGGCCACACGGATGGACTGATTGCGCTAACCGGTGCGGGCGAGGGCGGTCTGGCGCGCCTTCTGGCCGAAGGGCAGATGCCCAAGGCTGAATCCCTGTGCGATGAATTGGTGCGGCTGTTTCCGGATCGCCTGTACATCGAACTGGCGCGACATGCTGATCCCGTTTGCGAGCAGGCCGAGGAGCCACTGATCGAACTCGCTTACAGGCGGGATCTGCCCCTGGTCGCGACGAACCCTGCGAATTTTGCCGACCCTCACATGCATAAGGCGCATGACGCCATGCTCTGCATTGCAGGATCGACCCATATCGAAGCCGAAGATCGCGCCCATTCCAATGCGCAGGCCTTCGTCAAATCTGCAAGCATGATGGACGAGCTGTTCGACGACATTCCCGAAGCAATCGCCAACACGCTCGTGATTGCGCAACGTTGTGCCTACGCCCCGCCATACCGCGATCCGATCCTGCCCAGCCTTGCCGGCGATCTCCAGGGTGAAGCGAAGATGCTCGCGGACGAATCCAGGAAAGGCCTGGAGGTGCGGCTCGCGCCTTACGGCGAGATGTCGGACGAAGAGCGCCAAGTCTATTTCGACCGGCTCGATTATGAAATCGACATCATCGTCAAGATGGGTTTTCCCGGCTATTTCCTGATCGTTGCGGACTTCATCAAATGGGCCAAGGATCAGGGCATTCCAGTGGGGCCCGGGCGTGGTTCGGGAGCGGGCTCGATTGTCGCTTGGGCGCTGACGATCACCGATCTCGATCCGATTCAGCTTGGTCTGCTGTTCGAACGCTTCCTCAACCCCGAGCGCGTATCGATGCCGGACTTCGATATCGATTTCTGCGAAACACGGCGCGGCGAAGTGATCCGCTATGTGCAGGAAAAGTACGGACACGATCATGTCGCCCAGATCATCACATTCGGTAAGCTGAAGGCGAGGGCCGTGCTGCGCGACTGCGGGCGGATTCTGCAGATGAGCTATGGTCAGGTCGATCGGCTGTGCAAGATGGTGCCCAATCACCCAACTGACCCGTGGTCGCTGCCCCGCGCGCTGAACGGCGCAGCCGATTTCAAGAACGAGTATGACAACGACAATGAGGTAAAACGCCTCGTCGATCTGGCGATGCAGTTGGAAGGCCTGCCGCGCAACTCATCAACCCACGCGGCGGGCGTTGTGATTGGCGACCGGCCATTGGCCAAGCTGGTTCCGCTCTACCGCGATCCGCGATCCGATATGCCGGTGACGCAGTTCGACATGAAGCATGTCGAAAGCTCTGGCCTGGTCAAATTCGACTTCCTCGGGCTCAAGACGCTTTCGGTCTTGCGCAAGGCGGTCGATCTGCTGGAGCTGCGCGGCATTACGATTGATCTGGGCGAGCTCCCGCTCGATGACACGGCGGTCTACGATCTCATGCAGGATGGTAACACGGTTGGCGTGTTCCAGCTGGAATCCGAAGGGATGCGGCGAACGCTGAAAGCGGTCAAGCCGTCGAACTTTGGCGATATCATCGCACTCGTTTCGCTCTACCGCCCCGGCCCGATGGACAACATCCCGCTGTTCGGACAGCGCAAGGCGGGCGAAGTCGCGATCGAATACCCGCACCCCAAGCTCGAAGGCATCCTGGCCGAGACCTACGGCATTTTTGTGTACCAGGAACAGGTGATGCAGGCCGCGCAGATCCTTGCCGGATACTCGCTTGGCGATGCCGACTTGCTGCGCCGCGCGATGGGCAAAAAAGTGCAGGCGGAGATGGACAAGCAGCGGGGTCGGTTTGTCGAGGGCTGTAAGGAAGTGTCCGGCATCGACGCCAAGCAGGCCAATGAGCTGTTCGATTTGATCGACAAGTTTGCGGGCTATGGCTTCAACAAGTCCCACGCCGCTGCCTATGCGCTGCTGGCATATCAGACGGCTTGGTTGAAGGCGCATTACCCCGAAGAATTCTACGCCGCTTCCATGTGTTTCGACCTGCACCAGTCGGAAAAGCTGAGCGTGTTTGTGGATGATGCACGGCGCTATCCCAATGAGGCAGGCGGCGTCGAGGTTCTGGCGCCGGACATCAACCGTTCCGAGGCGCGCTTTACTGTCGAACAAACCGACAATGGCTATGCCGTGCGCTACGCACTCGCGGGTATCCGCAATGTGGGCGAGAAGGCCATGGACGCAATCGTTGCCGAACGGCGCGACAATGGCCCGTTTGAGAATCTCAAGGACTTCTTTGAACGGCTGCCGCAGGGCTCAATGAACCGCCGCCAGTTGGAAGGTCTTGCCTGCGCGGGCGCTTTGGATGGTCTGGAGCCCAATCGCGCTGCTCTGTTTGGCAATGCGGACATGTTGCTGGCAATCGCTGATGCGGCCGAGCGCGAACGGTCCAGCGGGCAGGTTGGGCTGTTTGGTGGTGAGAACGCGCCGGAGGATACGCTGCGTCTGGCGACAGTGGAAGAATGGAGCCGGACCGACAGGATGGCGAAGGAGCGGGAGAATTTCGGGTTCTACTTTTCCGCTCACCCGGTCCAGCAATATCGCGATGTCGCCTCGGCCAATGGAGCGCGGACCTATCAGAGCCTGATGGAAGCTGGCGCGCCACCGGGTGGACGCGGGCATGCAGTCATCGCTGCGATGGTCGAGGGTATGAACAAGGCGCGCACCCGGCGGGGAGGCGAGTTTGTTCGCGCCGATTTCTCCGACACTTCGGGCCAATTCTCGGCCGCATGCTTTGAAGAAGCACTCGTGCCCCAATTCGAAAAGTGGGCAGACGAAGGGGCATGCCTGTTGTTGAATGTCGAGCTTGATTCTCCGAATCCGGGCGAGCCGCCCAGGCTAACCGTGCGCGGTGCCAAGCGCCTTGAGGATGTCAGCGGTGCCATGCCGATGGTGCTGCGTATGGATGTCTTGAGCAAGGAAGCGATTGCGGACCTCAAGCTGGAACTTGCCACGAGTGAACAGGCAACTGGCGAAGTCCTGCTTCGCCTGGTGCTGGAGAGCGGCGAAGAAGCACACCTTCATCTTGGCGGGAATTTCCTGCTGACCGGTGAATTGGCCGAGCGACTGGCCGCCATAGATGGTTTGGATCAGGTTGAGCTTCAGCCGCTGCGCAGCAGAGCCAATCTGAAACTGGTGGCTTAGCGGCATTAGAACAAGGGGACCCGAGCAAATGCTCGAGCCCCCTTGTGAAATTCTGGTTTGCAATCCGACTTACATTCCGGAGCCGGGCCCGTAAGTCACTTCGACGCGGCGGTTCTGCAATTCGCGAATCCCATCGGCGGTTGGAACGCGCGGGCTCGATTCCCCAAAAGCTTCGCCCGCGATACGGGCGTCGGGAACACCGCGCCCAGAGAGGTATTCGCGGACCGATGCGTTGCGGCGTTCTGCGAGACCCATATTGTAGGAAACGCTGCCCGAACGGTCGGTGTGACCGGCCAGCATCACACGGGCAGTGCCGCAATTGCTGTAGGCCGATATTGCGCTGTTGAGCGTCGAAGCGGCTTCCGGCGTAATGTCCGACTGATCCCAGTCGAAGAACACGATGTATGGACCGGTGTTGCATGGAGGCGGCGGGGGTGGGGCTGCAACAATCGGCGGAGGCGGTGGAGCCGGGGTCGGCGGCGGAGGCGGCGCCGGGACAACCACTGGCGGAGGTGCATCGGGCGCGCCGCCAAAATTGTACACCAGGCTCGCGAGGACTGAGTGCGAGTGATAGTCGGCCTCTAGTGGCGCCCCGCTGACCGAGTCGAACTCGAATTCGCTGACGTTGAAATAGCGATATTTCAAGCCGACATCGACTTTTTCACTGACCGGGAAGCGAATGCCGCCAAGCAATTGCCAGGCGAAATCGCTGGAGCTGTCGTCAACAATTTGAGCGGCACCTGCTTCCGCGACATTGATGTCGACCGACGCGATGCCAACTCCGCCGCCAGCGAAGGCTTGCAGGCCGTCATCGCTCCCGACTTCGAACAGGCCGTTGATCATGCCGCTCAGTATCGAAATCCCGCCTTCCGGGGAGAACACGCTGCTTGCCGTAAGGCCCAACGCGTCGCCTGCCGCATCAAGAGCCGTGATCTCATCGAATGATGCGTCCTTGTAAGCGATTTCGCCCTCAAGTCGGAACGGGCCGAAATCGTAACCGATCACACCACCAACGTCGAAACCCATTTCAGTTTCGGCGAAAGCTGCATTTTGTTGGGGGTCGGTGTCGGCAATATCCACATCGACTTGGTCGCCGACGCTCAGACCCGCATCGATACCAATATACACCTCGCCTTCGCGAGCCTGTGCCGGCGCGGTGACCGCGATAGCCGTAGTGGCGAACAGAATTGCGCTCTTTTTCATGTCATTTCCCTGAGATGTTTCCAATCACCCAGACGCTCAGTTAGGAAGCTCCCATGGCAACCGTGTGACAGATGCAGACGGGCTTTGCGGAACAGCCCGTTAGTCGGGCGATTCATTGTCGGGAATGGTCCCGGTCGCCTTAGGATTCTTGCCAAAAACGGTCGTAAACCGCGCTGTCACAAGCAGTATCGTTGGCGCAAGCATCGTGTTCCACAGATCTTTAATGTAGAATTCAAAGAACACCGGATCTTCACGTGCGAGCGTGTCGCGATAGTCCCAAATCTCGCCAATCACTGCCACCGCCAGGACCACCAGCCATGGCTTGATTGATGATGGCCTCCAGCGAAACAGCCAGCAGGCGCCGATGAAAACGACGAGCGCTACGTAGACATGCAGCGCGTCTTTCGCGAGATCCACATGTTCAACGATTAGCAGCTTGACGTCTTGAAGTGCGCTCATACCCGAAGCCTCTGCACGCGATTGCAAACCGCTTCAAGCGCAGGCATGAGTGGCACAACAAAACTGTTCGGGAGAGAGGCAGAATATGCTCGGAGCGATGCAAGAATGGACCATGCGGATCACCAATGTGATCGATCATGCCGCGCGCGAGGCGGGTGAACGCGAAATCGTGACACGCTGGGCCGATGGCAGCGAAACGCGCACCAACTGGGCTGGCATTCGCGCGGACGCCCTCAAGATGGCGCAGGCGCTCAAGGCGATGGGTATCCAACAAGGCGATCGCGTCGCCAGCCTGGCCATGAACCATTCGCGCCACCTCGTCAGCTGGTATGGCGTCGCGGGTGCGGGCGGGGTGCTCCACACTGTCAATCCGCGCTTGTTTGAAGATCAGCTCGAATATATCGTCAACCACGCTGAGGATCGCGTGCTGCTGTATGATGCCGCGTTCCAGCCGATCGTCGACAAGATGCGCGACCGCTGGACTACGATCGAGCATTACATTTGCTACGATTCCGGTGAGCATACGTCCGCATTTGAAGACTGGATCGGCGAGCAATCCGGCGACTTTGAATGGGTCACCGGCGACGAGCGCGATCCGTGCATGCTGTGCTACACCAGTGGCACGACCGGCAATCCCAAAGGTGTGCAATATGAGCACCGCTCAACCCTGATGCATGCGGTCGCCGGCCTTCAACCTGCGGCGTTCAATTTCAGTTCGGCCTCGGTCATGCTGCCGGTGGTGCCGATGTTCCATGCGGCGAGCTGGGGCCTGCCCTATGCCGGTGCGATGGCGGGGATCAAATTCGTGTTTTCGGCGGTCAACGATCCGGCGGTGCTGCACAAGCTGATGCTTGATGAAGGCGTTACCGACAGTGCGGGCGTTCCCACGGTCTGGCTCGCGCATTTCCAGTATTGCGACAAGGAAGGCATCGACCTGCCACCGCTCAAGGCTGCGACGATTGGCGGCTCGGCCTGTCCACGGTTCATGATCGAGCGCCTGATGAAGAACGGCACGCGCGTTCAGCATGCCTGGGGCATGACCGAAACCTCACCCATCGGCACGGTGGGCGGACCAACCTGGGATTGGGACCGGCTGAGCTTTGAAGAGAAGGTCGACAAGACCGCGATGCAGGGCCGCCCGATCTTCGGGGTCGAGCTGCGCACTGTCGATCTTGACGATATGGCGACCGAACTGGCGCGCGATGGCAAGACCAGCGGCGCGCTGCAGATCCGCGGGCCGTGGATTATCAAGCGCTATTTCAAGGCGGATCAGGACGCGGTGAACAATGAAGGCTGGTTCGACACCGGCGATGTCGGCATCATCCACCCGGATGGCACGCTGCAGCTGACCGACCGGACGAAGGATGTGATCAAATCCGGTGGCGAGTGGATCAGCTCGGTCGAGCTGGAAAACGCCGCCGTTGGTCACGCGGGCGTTCTGGAGGCAGCATGTGTCGGAATGCCGCACCCGAAATGGGACGAGCGGCCTGTGCTGTTCGTGATCAGGAATGAAGGCTCTGATGTCACGGGCGAGGACATCATCGAGCATCTCAAACCACTTATCGCGAAATGGTGGCTGCCCGATGCGGTCGAGTTCGTCGATGACATTCCCCACACCGCTACGGGCAAGATCAGCAAGAAGGATCTGCGCGACCGGTTCTCGGACTACAAGCTCGAGGCGTAGACGAAACAGTGAGCAGGCTCATTCTGCTCAACAAGCCGTTTGGCGTGCTGTCGCAGTTTAGCGGCGGGAAGGGCGCTCAGGATGGCGAGCCTGCGCGTGATACGCTGGCCAGCTTTGTTGATGTGCCGGGGGTTTATCCCGCTGGTCGGCTCGACAAGGATAGCGAAGGGCTGCTGTTGCTCACCGATGACGGGCAGTTGCAGGCGCGCATTGCGGAGCCGCGATACAAGATGGCGAAGACATATTGGGCGCAGGTTGAGGGCGA
>JBCAXQ010000037.1:0-15896 GCA_038534015.1 Pseudomonadota bacterium
GAATTATCTGGCCAGATAAACCAATCATCGCCCCCGGTGCAGAGTTCGACGTGGTTTTCCGCGGTTACATCGCGGAGTCTTCCCTGGCGATTGGTTTCGTCGCAGAGGCTTATTGGAACCTTGGTTGGCTCGGTATCTTCTTGATCTCTGCGATGATCGGCATTGAAATGGGATGGCTGACGCGTCGCTGGCAGCTGTTTTGCCAACATGGTATGCCGTATTGCGGCGTGTTCGTGCTCGCTCCGCTCATCCTGCAGTTTTCGCTGTGGGTTGAAACCAACGTTGTGGGCGCGTATGTCGGTGGCCTCGTCAAGATGGTTCTTCTGATCCTCGTGATCGACTATTTGGCACGTTTCTATTTGAGCAAGCAGATGTCCGGAAAGTCGGGGCATTTGAATTCGTTTGCCGGGAGGCCCGGGGCTTGAAGATCCTTTACGCAGGGCACTTCACCAGCGGTAACAGTGGCCGCTCGATGAAAGATGCACTGGCGCGGATAGATGGCGTCGATATCGATGAGTTCGACCTGGACAACCACTTGCCGAGAGGTCGTAGTTTCAAGACCCGCTTGGCATACAAGCTGCTTCGACCATGGCAGATGGCCGAACTGCGCAGGCTCCTGATACAACAGGCAAAATATGTGCAGCCCGATGCGATCATCACGACCAAGGGCTCTTCGATCGATGCCGAGACGATACGCACATTGCAACGCGATGTGGCGCCCGTCTTCAATCGGTGGCCCGATCCCTCACCCCATGCCTTTGGCCCGATCTTGAAGGATGCAGTGGGGGCATACGATGCTGTCTTTTCAACCAAGCGGCATCATCCATCGATCTGGCAGTCCGAATACGGCTACCGCAACCGATGTTATCACGTCCCGCACGGTTACTGTTCAGACTTGCACGCTTACGATACGGCACCCGACGAGACGCAAATGGACTATGATGTCGTTGCGATCGCCTCGGGGCGGCCTCAGTACTACGAACTGATAAAGGACTTTCATGCAGCCCTTGGCGGGCGAAAGATCCGCGTCGCGCTGGGCGGATCGCGCTGGGAAGACTATCCGGGAGGCCTTCCCGATGGCTTTGAGAACATCGGCGAACGTTTTGGACGCGCATACACCGACTGCCTGCGTCGCGGAAGGATCGTACTCGCCCCGGTCATGACCGGCGTCATGGTGAATGGTCAGATGAAACGCGGAGACGAGGTCACCGCCCGAACTTATCAGTGTGCGGCGGCACGTGTCTTTTTCATCCACACGCGCACCAAGGAAGCGCAAGAACTCTATGACGAGCACTCAGAGGTTCCGATGTACTCCGACGGCAAAGAATTGGCCGATAAGGTTCTTCACTTTCTTGACCGTCCGGACGAACGCCGAAGCTTTGCGCTCGCGGCGCACAGGCGCGGCGTCCCAGCGTTTTCGCATGACGCGCGCGCTGCCGAGATTCACAAGCTTATGCGCTCGATCATTGCGGGCGAGGCGTGAGCGTGGTGACCGGGCGCAGGAAATCCATTGCGGTGGTGGTGCCCTCGATCACCAATTGCGGCGGGGTCGCGTCAGTTGCTGAGTTCGTCATTCGGACAATTCGCGATCGAACAGATTACGACTACCGGGTGATCTCTCTCGCAATGGCTGCACGAGATACATCCAGTGTCCTCTTGACCAACCCATCGACATGGCCACGCGGTGTCGTGACCCGGAAGGGCGACTTTCGTGGTGAAGCGTACACCCATATCGGCGCCATTGCCCCGGAGATCGAGGTTTGGCGATTTCTGCCGCGCGCACGCCTGACCGCGGAACTGCAAGGCGTGGACCTTATCCAAGTTGTCTCCGGTATTCCCGCGTGGGCGAATCCCGTGATGGGACTTGATGTTCCGGTATCCTTGCAGGTCGCAACACTGATTGACGTGGAGCGCCGGCACAAAGACAGGCTCTACACAGGCTTGACCGGGCTCTGGCGGCGGGAGATGACGCGCCGTGTTCGCAGGTTGGATGACCTCGCTCTCGGGTCTGTTGATGCCGTTCAGGTCGAGAACAACTGGATGCTGGATCACTGTCATCGATCTGCAAAGGCGGGAACCGATATCCGTTTTGCAGCGCCAGGTGTCGACACCGATGTGTTTTGTCCTGCCGAAGAGAGCCTAGCCGTGCCAGGTTACATCCTCAGCGTTGGGCGAATGTCTGATCCACGCAAACGGCACATGCTCCTCCTCGAGGCGTACCGATTGCTTTGCAAGAGAATGGAACAGCCTCCCCGTCTCGCGCTTGCCGGCCCGGATGGGCCGACAAAGGAGTTCGAAGCGCGCGCCAGGGAAATCGGGCTGTGGGAGAGCATGGATCTGCATATCTTCCCGGACTTGCACGGCCTCGCAAAGCTTTATCGGAATGCGGCCGCATTCGTGCTTGCTTCGGATGAAGAAGGTTTCGGGGTGACGGTCGTCGAGGCGATGGCCTCGGGAACGCCGGCTGTGTCGACGCGGTCCGG
Organism: Pseudomonadota bacterium; assembly: GCA_038534015.1. Lineage (GTDB taxonomy): Bacteria > Pseudomonadota > Alphaproteobacteria > Sphingomonadales > Sphingomonadaceae > Erythrobacter. The sequence goes on from JBCAXQ010000037.1 coordinate 2,484, forward strand.
GGGGCCGAATGACATTATTGAAGATGGCACAGACGGGTTCTTGGTAGACAGGGATGACGCAGAGGCGTTGGCGGACCGGCTGCATCGTCTGACCGCAGATCCGAGCCTTAACGCAACGATGCGGGCTGCGGCTCGTGACAAGGCGCAGGAGCGATACAGCGAGAACGCAACTGCGCAGAACTTCATAGATGTCTTCGACCTGCTCTTGACCGATGCGAAGGGACGACTTGCGGCATGAAAGATGCGCGGGAGATGGTCGACGAGTATCGTGACTGGAAGTCTTGGGATCGCGAGAGTTTTGCCAAGCTGACGCTGGAGGCGAGTTGCTACTACGGCGCAGAACTTGCTGCGGCGGGCGTGGCCGGGAAGAGTTTATCGGTACTGGAGATTGGGTTTGGCAATGGCGGTTTTGCCGCTTTCTGCCGGGAAGTGGGCTGGACCTACTTGGGCACCGAGATTGATCCCGAACTCGTTGATCGCGCGCGCGATGTTGGGTTTGAAGTGTCTTTGGCAGACGACGACCTCGCGGCCATGTTTCCAGATCGCTCGTTTGACCTCATCGCAGCGTTTGACGTGATGGAACACCTGACGCTCGACGAGAATACAAGATTCCTGAGAAATGCCCGATCCTTGTTAAAGCCAAGCGGGAAGCTTGTTGCCCGCTTTCCCAGCGGCGACAGTCCGTTCTCGTTCGGTATGCAAAATGGTGACATGACGCATCGCTGTCATATCGGCTCCGGCATTGTTCGCCAGCTCTGCATCGCATCTGGTATGCAGTCGGAACAGATCCGTGGTCCATCATTTCCGATAAGGGGGTTGGGCCTTAGGCGTGGACTGCGACGCGCTTTGATCGCGGCGTTACGTTGGCCAGTGCGTCGCTTTGTCCAGATTGTCTTTATGGACAATCAGCCAAGAGTGATTGATCCGAACATGGTTGTGGTACTGGTGCCTGGATCGGATTGACGTCGATTTTCGGCGATTTTACTTCGCCTTGGCCGATCGGTCGTCGGATCAAAGTGTCAGTTTTGGCGGATCTGCGTATATTTTCCGTGCTTTAGCGGTTATCTTATAGCGACGTGTGCGCCTCACATAGATCTGTACGTCTTAGGTCTGGGCGTTTAGAGTGCACCATCGGGGGATAGCGGACACGAAAGAGGGGCGCCCCTTGAACGAACTTAGAGCAAAAGACTATGCTGTCGCAGCTCAGCCTACATCTGCTATTGTAGATTCACATTCCGGAGCGAGTTCAACCGCTGCTGACGTTCTATCGATCATCTGGCGGCGGAAATATCTTGTCGCGATCATCGTAATGATCGCTCTAACTCTTGGAATGTTGTGGGCGAATTCCGCAACTCCGCGCTACACGGCCTCGTCCACCGTCAAGCTTGACGTTTTTCAGCCTGGGATCGCTGACATCGAAAGCGTCGTAACCGGGTTGACGGGCGATACGCGCGAAGTTCGAAGCCAGCTTCAGATTGTCAGATCGCGCCTTCTGCTCGGCCGGGTCGTTGACTCACTCGACTTGACAAAGGACCCAGAGTTCAATTCACGCTTGAAGCCAAAAAGTACTGGGCCAAACTACTTTTCTCCTGGCTACTGGCTCACTGAAATTGGCTTGATGCCACGAGCGCCGACCAACGCGGCCGTTGAGCCACCAGCTTCCGAAATCCGTGATCGCGCGATCGACGCACTCTTGGCACGTACAACGGTGCTGCCTGTGCACTTTTCCTTCGTATTCTCGATATCAGTGCAAACGATCGCACCGGAGAAATCCGCGCGGATCGCGGATGAAATTGCAGAGCAATACATCCTAAATCAGATCGAAGTGAAGTATCGGGCGACGGAACAAGCGGCCGGTTGGCTGTCGAACCGGGTTTCAGAGCTGAAGGAAACACTTGAAGGAGCTGAAGAAGCCGTTGCCGATCATCGCGCAGCCAATGAGTTGACGAGCGTCGAAGCCGTTGACCAGCTCGCGCAACGCTTGATCGGGTTGCGGTCGACCCTGGCAGAAGTCGGCCAGTCCGGCAAAGACGCACGGGCTCGTTTGAGCGAACTATCGGCTTTGGCAGAGCAACAGCGGTTTAAGGAAATTGCGGACCTTACAGGTTCGATCCGCTTGGAGAACCTTGCCAAGGCGATTGATGATCGTGGTGGACCCAGCGTGCCGAGCAATAGCGCGGCAGTCATTCGATTTACTGCAGAGTTGCAGGCCGTCCTGAACCGTTTGAAGCGAGAGATCGCTTCTTCGGAGCAAAACATATCCAAGCTTCAAGCGTCGGTCGTGGAACTGGAAAGCCGTCAGGCGGACCAGTCGACGAACATGGTTAAGCTCAGGCAGTTGGAACGCGAGGCGCAGGCTGCAAGCTTGATCTATGAGACGTTTCTGAGCCGCCTCAAGGAGACGACCGTTCAGCAGGGCGTGCACAAGGCCGACGCTATCGTCATCAGCAATGCGCGTATCCCGAAGAGCCGGTCATTCCCGCGCTACCGTGTTGTGCTGTCCGCAGCCCTGTTTATCGGGATCTTCTTTGCGGGTGTCATCGTGGTGTTGCTTGAGACACTCGATCAGACATTCTCGGCTCCCGAGGAATTGGAACGGTTCACCGGTCTCCCACTTTTGGGGCTGATCCCGAGCGCACCGGTCACTGCGCGATCGAACATTCTGAAGTATGTGATCTCGCGGCCAACGTCACCCTTCGTCGAGGCCATTCGAAACCTGCGCACATCTGTCCAGCTGTCTGGTGTGGACGGCGATGTTCAGGTCGTGGCACTCGCATCTGCGAGCGAAGGAGAGGGAAAGACCTCTCTCTGTCTGTCGCTGGGGCATTCGAGTGCGACACAAGCGAACCGTAAGGTGCTCGTAATCGATTGTGATCTCAGACGGCGGCGGCTCACCGCCGCGTTGGGCGGCAGGGGGATGCCCGGGATCATCGCCTATTTCAGTGGTACAAAGGAAATCGACGAGATCATTCATCGTGTGGACACAGCAGAGTTCGACGTTATCTTCGCCGACAAGTCTCCTAAGATCACGGCGGATATCTTTGCGTCGCAAAAGTTCGCAGATCTGATCCGTGAAATGCGCAGCCGGTACGACTTCATTGTGATCGACACGCCGCCGGTCTTGGCTTTGACGGACGTTCGCGTGATCTCGGGTCACACGGACATGTTGCTCTTCTCAGTGAGTTACAAGCGCACCAAACGGCGCCTCGTGCGTGCTGGATTGTCGGCATTGGCAATGACAAAACCGAAGCGGATTGCGATGGTCTTCAACAGGATGAACATCGGTAAGTCGATCGGCTACTACGGGTCCTACTACTACAACAGCTGATGACCGGGCCGGGCGACGTTCCTCCGCCCGGGCGGACGGGGGAGAAGCCATGAAGACGATCATAGTAACAGGTGCGGGCTCTGGTGTTGGTCGGGCGGCGGCACTTGCCTGCCTTGAAGCAGGCTGGACCGTGGGACTTGTTGGTCGCCGGACCGAGCCGCTGGAAGAGACCAAATCCCTGGCCGCAGCCCCGGAAAATGCCTTGGTGGTTCCTTGTGATGTGTCCGACAATGCCGCAGTCGAAGCAGCATTTGCAAAGGTTGTCGAGCGCAACGACCGGCTCGACGCGCTTTTCAACAATGCAGGTGCCGGGTCGCCACCACAGACGATTGACGAGACACCGATCGACACGTGGCTCAACGTTGTTGAGGTGAACCTGAATGGGGCCTTTTACTGCGCGCGCGCTGCCTTTGCCCAGATGCGCAAGCAAAGCCCGCAGGGCGGCCGGATCGTGAATAACGGTTCGATATCTGCGCATGTACCGCGACCAGGCTCGGTGCCCTACACGACGACGAAGCACGCGATAACCGGGCTGACCAGAACGCTGTCGCTCGATGGCAGACCCTTTGATATCGCCTGCGGCCAGATTGACATTGGCAATGCAGAGACGCCAATGACCGAACGCATGACGGAAGGTGTTCCGCAGGCGAATGGCACTGTGGAGGTTGAGGACCGCATGGACGTGGCGCATGTCGGTCAAGCAGTGCTGCAGATGGTAGAGTTGCCGCTCGCCAGCAACGTTCAGTTCATGACGATTATGGCGACCAAGATGCCGTTCGTCGGGCGGGGATAGATCGTCCAATTGGTCCGACCACCTTTGACCGGATCGTCACGTGCCGATAACGTCGTGGGTAACAAGGTGCGATCGGCGCCGAAAGGGACAACGCTTCGATGAAACTCATCGTCTGCGGCGCAGGCCAAGTCGGCTACCAGATAGCACGCCACTTGTCTGATGAAGGCAATGCTGTCACCGTGATCGACCGTGACGGTGGGCTCGTGCGTCAGGTCACGGATTCTCTGGATGTCTCAGGCGTTGTGGGCTTCGCCTCGCATCCCAATATTCTGGCCCGCGCGGGCGCTCATGACTGCGATATGCTGATCGCAGCGACCTCGATGGACGAAGTTAACATGGTCGCCTGTCAGGTTGCCCACTCGGTGTTCGAAGTGCCTGTGAAGATCGCGCGCGTCCGCAGCGACAGCTATCTCGAAGCGGAGTGGTCCGATCTGTTCCGCCGCGATCACATGCCGATCGATGTGATCATTTCGCCGGAAGCGGAAGTGGCGAAGGTCACGATGCGCCGCCTCGGTGCCACGGCGGCCTTCGACGTCGAGCCATTCATCGACGGTGCAGCGGAATTTGTCGGGCTAGACATCGACGAAGACTGTCCGGTCGTGAACACGCCCCTTCGACAGCTGACCGAGCTCTTCTCGACCCTGCGGTGCGTTGTGGTCGCAATCCGGCGTGAGGGACGCATCTTCGCCGTACGTGGCGATGATCAGGTTTTCGCGGGAGATCAGATTTACTTCGTCGCGGCGCGTGAAGACGTTCAACGAACCTTCGGTATCTTTGGCCGCCAAAACCTGGTTGCCGAGCGGATCGTCATCGTCGGTGGCGGGAACATCGGCTTGCGCGTTGCAAAGATGGCGGAGGAGACTGGCCACCTACGCGCTCGTATCATCGAGCGCGACCGGGCGCGTGCCGAATTCGCAGCCGACAACCTTGAACGCACGATCGTTCTGCACGGCGATGCACTGGATCCCGATATCATGCAGGAGGCACGTATCGCCGACGCAGATGCGCTTGTGGCCCTCACCGATGACGATCGAGCCAATCTCCTCAGCTGCGCACTTGCTCATGAAGCTGGGTGTCCGATCGGGATTGCCTTGTCAAAGGATCCGGTCTTCGAGCGTATCTCTGACGCCATGGCTGTGGACGCGCTCATCAACCCGCGGGCAACGACGGTCTCCTCCATCCTTCGCCATGTCCGCCGCGGGAAGGTGCGTGCAGTCTACTCTGTCGGCGGCGGTGAAGCGGAGGTGATCGAGGCTCAGGTCATGGCGACATCACCGATTGCTGGAAAGCGGCTGCGCGATATCGGGTTTCCGAACGGGTCTACGGTCGGGGCTGTGATGTCCGGCAACAAATTGCGGCTGCCGACGGGTGATCTGGTGATCAACGTAGGGGACTCTCTGGTCGTCTTTGCGGTGCGCGATACGGTTTCGCAGGTCGAACAATTGTTCCGTGTCAGCATGGACTTCTTTTGAACCGCCATGCTGCAGCGCGTGCCAATCCTGTCGATCCTGATCGCGCTCCTTGGATTTGCAATGTTGATACCAAGCATTCAAGCGACGAGTGTCGGGGAGTGGCGCAGCGGTCGCGGGTTCCTGTATCCGGCACTTGCGACATTGTTCATAGCGCTTTCCTTCGCGGTTCTGCTGCGGCCAATGCGAGAGCGTGAGGCACCTCAGCATGAACTGCTAACACTTTTGCTCGCATGGATCCTGATCCCTGTTCTGGCGTGTGTGCCGCTCGTCCTTCTCACGCCATCGCTGGGCTTGGTTGGTGCCTGGTTCGAGATGATGGCGGCATTCACGACCACTGGGGGGACGATTTATCCGCGGCCAGAACTCGTGCCGGATGCGATTCATTTGTGGCGCGGGATTGTCGGGTGGCTCGGCGGCCTTCTGACGCTCGTCGCAGCATTTGTTATTCTCGCACCACGCCACCTGGGAGGCTTCGAGGTCATGGCTGCGGCGCGCGGCAGTAGTGGTCCAAAGTCAGTCGACCTGCGCATCGCCGATGTTCCTGTCCAGACCAGGACGACCCGTGCGCTCAAGACGATCCTTCCATATTACGTGTTCGCGACCGGAGTGCTAGCAATAGGCTTTAACGCATTCGACAAACCCGGGCTGGTCGCGGCAGTCCATGCCATGTCCATCGTGTCGACGAGTGGGATCACGCCCTTGGCCGATGGTTTCGCGGCGGGTCGCAGTTTTCCGTCCGAGATCGTAGCATTCTTCTTTCTGTTGCTTGCGGCAACAAGACTTCCATACGCGGGCGCGACAAGGCTGGGCGGCAAGTGGCAGTGGCACGAGGAACCTGAAATGCGATTGCTCGCGTTTCTCGTCATCGTGTCCACATCGCTGCTGTTCGTACGTCACTGGGTCGGAGTTCTGACGATCGACGAAGAGATTACCAGAAACGATGGGTTCACAGCACTTTGGGGTGCGTTGTTCACATCGCTTTCGTTCCTCACGACCACCGGTTTTGAAAGTTTCGCCTGGGAAAGCGCGCGCACCTGGTCGGGGCTGGACAATCCGGGCCTGATATTGCTGTGCCTTTGCATGATCGGTGGGGGTGCAGCGACGACTGCTGGTGGGATCAAGCTTATCCGTGCATACGCCTTGATACGCCACGGTGCACGTGAGTTGGATCGCATTGCCGTACCACACGGAATAGCGGGGCAGGGCGACGGGCCGCGCGCCTTGCGCCGGGAAGGCGCGTTCATCGCCTGGGCGTTCCTGATGTTGTTCCTTGTTGCCCTGATGGGCACCGTCGTCGGGCTGTCTCTGACGGGAATCAGATTCGAAAGAGCCTTGATTGCCGCGATCGCGAGTCTCTCAAATACTGGCCCGGCGTATGAGATGATCTTGGGCGGCACGAGAAAGCTGGCTGATTTTGGTGCGGTGCAACAGGGAATTCTCGCAGCTGCGATGTTGCTTGGTCGCATTGAAACCCTTGCATTCATTGCACTTTTCAGCATTGGCAGCTTTAGTGGTTCACGCACGAGGAAAAATACTTCTGGAAAATCGCGGGCGATCAGCCCATCTTGACGTCATCGATGAAGGTTTTCTAACGGGGCCTGATCTTGGCGCCCGTAAACAAGAACAAGGCGCTCATATAATGGCCGGCGAAAACAAGCAGAACCTGCAGGACTCTTTCCTAAATCATGTTCGAAAGCAGAAGATCCCCGTCACGGTCTTTCTGGTCAATGGCGTGAAGCTGCAAGGTGTAATCACATGGTTCGACAACTTTTGCGTGCTTTTGCGGCGTGACGGGCAAAGCCAACTCGTCTATAAGCATGCGATCTCAACGGTAATGCCATCACAACCCTTCTCGCTCTACGAGGGCGACGGGGACGGATGATCCGAAGCGAGGTCGGCTACACTTGACGCGAGCACTTGTTCTTCATCCTGCGCAGCGTCTTTCAAACGAAGATGGCGACGATGCTTCGGCCCGCTTGGCCGAGGCGGAAAGCCTTACGCGTGCCGTCGATCTTCATCTCGTTGAAGGTCAGATCGCATGGCTGAGATCTCCCCATCCCGCGACACTGTTCGGAACAGGAAAGGTCGAGGAGATCCGTGCTCAATTGGAACGGGACGAAATTGAGCTTGTCGTCGTAAATGGCGCGCTCTCGCCTGTGCAGCAACGCAATCTTGAGAAGGCTTGGTCAGCGAAAGTCCTGGATCGAACCGGATTGATTCTCGAGATCTTCGGTGAGCGGGCGCAGACGCGCGAGGGCGTCTTGCAGGTCGACCTCGCGCATCTGGATTATCAGAAATCGCGTTTGGTCCGGTCATGGACGCACCTTGAACGTCAGCGCGGCGGTGCCGGGTTCATGGGTGGGCCGGGCGAGCGTCAGATCGAATCTGATCGACGCCAGATCGATGAGCGGATCGGGGCCTTGCGCCGCCAACTGGAAAAGGTGGTAAAAACGCGTACGCTGCATCGGGCATCGCGCAAAAAGGTCCCGTATCCGATTGTCGCCCTGGTGGGGTACACAAACGCTGGGAAATCGACTCTCTTCAATCACCTCACATCTGCGAACGTGATGGCGGAAGATATGTTGTTCGCAACGCTTGACCCGACGATGCGGCAACTCGCGCTTCCATCAGGGCGCACTGTCATCCTCTCAGATACAGTTGGGTTCATCTCGGATCTGCCGACGCAGCTCGTCGCGGCTTTCCGTGCGACGCTCGAAGAGGTCCTTGAGGCCGATTTGATCGTGCATGTGCGCGACATAGCCAACACCCGGACGGAGACGCAGAAGCGCGATGTCGAGGCTGTGCTGGCAGATCTCGGGTTGGGCGAGGCGGAGCTTTCGGCGATGCTTGAAGTTCTGAACAAGACGGATCTTCTGGGGTCCGAGGATGCGTCCGCCGTTGAAAATCGTGTGGCGCGTTCAGCTGACGTGCTTTCGATCTCAGCGGTGTCCGGTGTAGGGATTGATCAGCTTTTGGCGGCGATCGACGCACGCCTGTTCCCTGTGAGCCGTTTGACTGATCTCAGGTTTGCTCACAGCGACGGCCGTGCCGTCGCCTGGCTCTACGATCACGCGCATGTTTTGGATCGGGAAGATGACGACACAGGTGTTTCGCTCACAGTCGAACTGACGAAAAAAGAGCTTCATCAGTTCGCCAAGGAATTCCCCCAGATTGTAAAGAGCCGAACTGAAGGCGGTCTCCACGACCTCGCGGCGGAATAAGGCCAGCTGCTCAATCCATTACTGGTCCGTCACCCGGCAACGCCGGAGTTGCGATTTCAGACGTCAGCACAGCGCGGACATCCTCGGGCGGTATCATCGAGGTCCGTGTCTTCATGTCGTAGAAGACGTTCACGGCAGTTGACGTGGCGATGCAGATATCACCCTGAAAGATCGCATACCCGGATGTCATGGATTTGTTGCCCAGGCGCAGGATGCGTGCGCCTACGTCGACTTTCCCCGGGTAATGAAGCTCGTGGACGAAATCGATGACGACACGGGCCAGGATGAATTCCACAGCCTCGACCGCGGCGGGACCCGCGTGGCGGATTACATCGTAGATGAAGGCCGTTCGTGAAACTTCGAAGTATTGCGCCAGGGCGACATTGTTGACGTGCGCGAGCGAGTCCTGATCGCCGAACCGGATGGTCACCGGGGACCAATGGCGGAAGGTTTCACGTTTTGTGAGGTCGGTATCGGTCATTGCAGTCTTCAATTTTCCAGCAGTTGCAGCGTTCTAGACCGCGTGAACTCAGGAGACCAGCTTCTGTATTCTCGTTTGAGAAGAGATCGGCATTGTGTCACCTGCGTCAAGCTGTTGAACTCGGTGTGCTTCGTCGGAGGGGCAGGCACGATGACAACTGCAGAGAATCTGGTCGCTGGCGTTGATGCGCTTCTGCGGGCATCGGAGTATTTGAAGGCCTTTGACGCTGCGCGAAAGGCGCTGAGAGATTTTCCCGAAGACCGCAGACTGAAACATCGCGCGGTGCTTTCGCTTGCGCGAATAGGTGCTTCGGCACGCGCACGCGCTGCCTTTTATGATTTCGGGCTCGATGCGGTGGACGATGACGAAGACATCGTCGCGCTCTGGGCGCGGCTCTTAAAAGATGCGGCTTTTGAGCTGCCCGAGGAAGAACGCAAAGCAGCATTGTCGAAAGCTGCCGCAGCCTATGAGAAAGCGCATGAGGCCGGCAGCGGCTACTATTCTGCAATCAACGTCGCGAGCCTGCATTTTCTTGCGGGGGATCAGGCGCGCGCAACCGACTGGGCAGAGCGTTCCGCTCGCCTCGCAGAACAGGACTCAAGTTACTATGGGATCGCAACAAGAGCTGAGGCTGCACTTATTCTGAGTGACATCAAGCGCGCGAAGGCGCTCGTGTCCGAGGCCGCGGCCCTCGACGCCGGAGACTTCGCAGCGCTCCGCACGACGCGTCGTCAGCTTCGCCGCCTATGTCGCCGCAGTAATGTGGACGAAGGCTTTCTCGATGTCCTTGCGCCGCCCGCTGTGATCCATTTCTGTGGTCATATGCCTGCCGTCGATGAGGATAGCGGACGTTTCCCAAGGACAGAGATCCCGCGTGTGCGCGCCGAGATCGCGGAAATCCTGCAACGGAACAATATCGGGTTTGGTGTCGGGTCGCTTGCCGCAGGGGCGGACATACTGATTGCGGAAGCCTTGCTTTCATCGGGGGGCAGCTTCGAGGCGGTGCTGCCTTTCGAACGCAACGAGTTCATCGAGGTGTCGGTCGCACCTTTCGGTGGCGAATGGGTGGCACGGTTCCAGACGTGTCTCGCGGCAGCGCGGACGGTTCACTACGTCACCGAAGACGCCTGGCTGGGCGATGATGCGCTGTTCAACTATGCGTCGCATCTCGGCCTTGGGCTGGCCCGGCTTTGGAGCCATCGGCTTGGGGCCGATCTCGCTCAACTTGCTGTCTGGGATGGCGAGCCGCCGCAAGAGAGCTCAGGAGCAGGCACTGTGTTTGATTTGGCGCGCGGGCATCGCATGGGGCTTACGCAGTATCTGGTTTCGTCTCGCTCCAGGGATGGGCCGACGCCGGACGCGTTGCCGGACGTTTTTCCGAGGGAGACTGGTTCCAGGCGGCGGCGCACGATGGTCTTCGGAGACTTCAAAGGATTCAGTCGTCTCAGTGATGTGTTGTTGCCGGTTTATGTCGAACATGTCCTCGTTACCGCTGCAAAAGTGTTGAACCGCTATCGCACCTCTCTCTCATTCCGAAACACATGGGGAGACGGGCTCTTTCTTGTCTTCGACGATGTATCCGTTGCGGCATCCGCGGCGTTGGATCTCTGCAAGGCATTGCGCGAGCTTGATCTTGAAGCGCTTGGGCTGCCGTCGACGCTGGGGCTGCGGCTCGGGATGCACTATGGACCCGTCTACGAAAGGCTCGATCCGGTGCTCGAGCAAACGAACTTTTTCGGGTTCCATGTCAGCAGAGCGGCGAGAATCGAACCCATCACGCCAGAAGGTGAGATCTATGTGACGGATGCTGCCGCAGCGGCCTTGGCCGTTGAAGCGACGGATCGGTTCCGGTGCGACTATGTCGGGCAGGTGCCGCTTGCGAAGGGATACGGAGAGTTTCCGATGTATGCCCTCACGCAGGTGTCGCGAAGCTGAACCGGAATTCGTTTAGATACGTTGACCCATTTGCACGTCCGGCATCGCGACCTCTGCAACCGCTAGGTCGAAGGCACAATGAGCGCATCGACGGCAACGATCTTGTTTCCGTGCACAATCAACGGATTGACATCGAGCTCCGCGATTCTGTCATCGTGATCCGTCAAAAGCTCTGAGACCCGAACGACAATCTCCGCCAACTTAATCCGGTCCGCCGCAACGAAGCCACGCACTCCGTCTAGGATCGCGGCATGCTTCAGGCGCGCTAACATCCGTTCAGCTTGTGCAGGTGTCACGGGTGCGGGAGCGGTCACGGTATCCCTGAGCACCTCGACCAGAATTCCACCCAATCCAACGATGACCAGCGGTCCAAAGACCGGATCGATCTTGCCGCCTACAACGATCTCGATACCCTTCGGAGCCATGCTTTGTACCAACAGAGCGGCATCTTGTCCGGACGGGGTCAGTTTGGCTGCGTCAGCGAGCATACCGCTTGCACTGGCGCGAACAGCATTCGCATCCTTCAGATCGAGCACGACGCCGCCAATCTCGGTCTTGTGCGCGATGCCGGGCGCATCAAGCTTGAGAACCGCCGGGAAGCCGATCTGTTCGGCGGCAAGGGCGGCCTCGTCTGGCGTTTTGGCTGATCGCTCACCAATCGTCGGAATCCCATACGCGGCCAAAACAGGCTTTGCCGTCCGTTCGGTCATGACGTGCCCATCAGCGGCATCGATCGTCGCGGCAACAACAGAATTGGGCGTGGTGAGCCGGGGTGCGTCGGCCGTCAGCTTTTTTCGATCAAGCCAGCGTCGCCACGCGGCGAACGCCCAGAAACATCGATCCATGGTTCTGAACAACGCTGTATTTGGCCCGGCGATCGTCTCACGGCATCCAACGCCTTCTCCAAGAGCCGAGATCCAGACGGAGCATATGACCTTGTCGTAACGGCCCGCCAATTCGTCGAGCGCTTCAATCCGCCAGAGTGAGGACTCGAAGGCGAAGAGGTGCGGCAGCATGAAGGCACCATATTCCTCACGCGCCAGGAAACCTTCGGTAACCTCGACCAGCATCTCCATATTGTTCATGACCTGTGCGGTCACATCCGTGGGATTGGCGGTCGATCCGAACTCGGGAATGATTTCGGCCAGCCTGCGCTCGAACGAACCATCCGGTTGGGGCAGCGGAACACCGTTCGCCTCGGCGGCATCCGCCGCCATGATCCCCGCACCGCCCGACGTCGCCACAATCGCCATGCCATGGCCCTTGTTCGGGCTGACCTTCGAGAAAAACGCCGAGGTCTCCAGCAACGCTTCATAATCCTCGACCAGCACGGCGCCTGCGTGTTCGAATAGCGAGCGATAAGCATCGTGCGACCCGGCAAGGGAGCCCGTGTGAGATGCCGCGGCGGCAGCGCCGCTCTCGCCCTTTGCCATCTTGTAGATCACGACGGGCTTGTTCGCCTCCGAGGCTTTCAGGCAGGCCGCCGCCACGCGTCTTGGGTCGCTGTGACCTTCGAAATTCACGGTGATGACCCGACAATCATCATCCTCTGCAAGGTAGGCGATGCAGTCGGCAACATCGACGTCGCAGGAGTTTCCGCACGCGAAAACGTGGCTGAAGAAGTATCCCAGCATCATGCCCTGCGTGAGCGCGAGACCCAGGGCACCGGACTGAGACACCAAGCCAATCCGGCGGGAAGATGCCGGCGCATCGAAGCCCAGATCGAGATGCAGGTTGTCCAGGAACGTCGCGCCAGCGCCGTTTGAAAAGTTCACGAAACCGATCGCATTCGGCCCGATTACTCTCGTACCGGCAGCGCGTCCCTTCGACCCGATCCGATCCTGTTGGGCTGTCAGGTTCGGATCACCCAACTCGGCGAATCCGGACGCATAGACAAGGCACCCACCAGCATCGGCGGAAATGCACTGATCTACCAAACCTTCGACAGCACCTTTCGGTGTCGCAATGATTGCGCAATCGGGCGATCCCGGTAGATCCGCAATCGAGGGAAAGGCCTTCAATCCACCGATCTCTGAGCGCTTGGGATTGACCGGCCAGATCTCTCCATCGAAGTGCGCGAGGTTCTCTTGCGTTCTCTGTCCGAAAGAGCCGGGGCGATCCGATGCCCCGACGATTGCGATCGTTTTCGGCTTAAGGAGCCTGCGCAAGCCATCGTCGACCAC
>JBCAXQ010000038.1:0-15717 GCA_038534015.1 Pseudomonadota bacterium
AACCATGCGCCGTGAAGGCTTCGAGCTTGGCATTTCACGCCCGAAAGTGCTGTTCCGAGAAGAAGACGGCCAGCGCATGGTTTCGATCAGCACGCCCAGTTGCAGCTCGCCGCGTCCGGCGACTTCGAAGCTGTCCTTGTCAGCGCTTTCGGTGATGCGGATTGCGACGTTGGTTTCAGCCTCGCGTTGCAGGCGATCCCGGATCATCCGGCTGGTCACCTTGTCGCCTTCGCGCCCGGCCAGCGGACTGTCGTTGACGGCAAATCGCATCGCCAATGTCGGCGGATCGATGGGTTGCGCTTCGATCGGTTCGGTCACCGCAGGATCGGCTATCGTGTTGGCCACGGTCGCCTTCTCGAGGCCCGCGAGTGCGATGATATCGCCCGCGCTGGCGGTCTCGACCGGGACACGCTCCAGCCCGTCAAAGCTCATCAGCTTGGTCGCGCGCCCGACCTCGACGACGTTGCCGTCCATATCGATGGCGTGGATCGGATCGTTGACGTTGAGCGTGCCCGACTGGACACGGCCAGTCAGAACACGGCCCATAAAATTGTCCCGGTCAAGCAGGGTCGCCAGGAAGCTGAACTTGCCGCCTTCATCCAGGTCGGGGGCAGGCACATGGTGCACGATCAGATCGAACAGCGGGGCGAGGGTGCCTTCACGAGCGGCCTCATCGTCGCTGGCATAGCCATCGCGCCCTGATGCGAAGAGCGAAGGGAAGTCGAGCTGTTCGTCAGTGGCATCGAGCGACGCGAACAGGTCGAACACTTCGTCGAGCACTTCCTGCGGGCGGCCATCGGGCCGGTCGATCTTGTTGACGACGACGATGGGCTTGAGGCCCAGCGCCAGCGCCTTGCCCGTGACGAATTTGGTCTGCGGCATGGCCCCTTCGGCGCTGTCCACCAACAGGATAACGCCATCGACCATGCTGAGGATACGCTCGACCTCGGCACCGAAATCGGCGTGTCCCGGCGTATCGACGATATTGATGCGGATGTTCTCGCTCGTCCCGTCGTCCTTGGTGTGCTCCCATTCCACGCTGGTGCACTTTGCGAGAATGGTAATGCCGCGCTCTTTTTCCAGATCGCCGCTGTCCATGGCGCGTTCTTCCACGCGCTGGTTTTCACGAAACGTGCCGGACTGGCGGAACAGCTGATCGACCAGCGTGGTCTTGCCGTGGTCAACGTGGGCGATGATCGCAACATTGCGAAGAGGGCGGGACATAGGATTTCCTAGAAATTCTGGGCGCAATTGCTGCGCATAGTGTTATGCCGCGCGCCCTAGAGAACATTGTGCAATGCAGCAAGCTCCTTGACCGTGAATGACACTAACATTGGTGATATGCGACAATATGGGGTTTAAGTGTCCTTTTGGGATCGAATTGAAGAAGTTTTTGTGCTTGTCTGCGGGAAAGACGGTGGGGGAGTATGAATGGCGAATGGCGAACAAGTAGAAGGCGGACCAGACCCTCAAAGCACCAATCAGTTGGCGGCGGCGATTATTGCCTGGGCGTTTCTGGTGTCTTCAGTCGCGGCACTTCTCTGGCTGTGCTATTTGGCGGCCAATGGCCTCTTCGGAGAGTTTCCTGAGGATGCAAGGCCCGAATTGTTCCGTTCGTGGCGGTGGTTCAACTGGATCAGCGTCGAAAGCGAATTTTTGGGCAAGGCGCTGGCTGCTGTATTTGCCGTCATCGCGTTCGGCTCGCAATTCTATGCGACAATGCACCGCAGGTTAAGAGCGGTACTGTTGATTTGTGGATTGTGCATAGTCGGCATTATCGCCAGTTTTGTCCTGATGGCAGAGATAGATAGCGGCGAGAAACTCAATGTCCTGCGCAGCTTTACTGAGCAGACCAATGAATCAATGGCCGGTCAGATCAGGCTGCTGCTGGGCGGAGCCATCGCCTGGTATAGCGCTTTTCTGGCTACTCAGTTGGGCATAAGCTGGAATCGTCCGGCAGGGGCAATTTCTCAATGGCTGGGGCGCGGGGCGGGATGATGGGTTGGTACGCGGGCGTGGCGAAGCGGGAGAGTGAAATGCAAAGAACGCTGATCAGAACTGTTGCAGCAATGTGTGCGATTGGCGGCATAATGGTGCCTGGCGCACTTATGGCTCAGGCTGAAGTCTCGGCCAAAGTCGATTGGGCGAACGACAAGCCACAGAGAGTCCAGTTTCAGTCTCAAGACGGGAACACCGATTTCGCTGACCGCTCGTCACATTATATCGGCGAAAAGCAGTTTGATGATGTCGTTTATAGCGGCTTGCAGATCGTGGTTCGTTACGATGACGGCTCAAGCGCGCCCTTTAGCGTGAGAGCGCAACTCAACGCACGACCATTTGCGTTTACGGTGGACAAGCCGAGTGCCGCCTTGTCCTGCAATCTTACTGTTGTGGAAGCCATGGAGCCCCGGGCCCGGAGCTCCGACCAAAGTGTTCTGATCGCGACGATGCAAAAAGCCCGCGCGCTGCAAAAGAACCGGACGGCGCCCTGCCCGGGCTATCTCAACCGGCGTGTTGCCAAGGCCTATTTCGATGCCAACTGCAATCTTGCCAAACGCACCTCATTTTTCGACATTAGCCCCGATGCGCGCAATGCTGTCCTGGAGGCGTATCGTGGGCATCGTGCGCTGAACAGAATAAGGGCTCAGGTTAGCGCATGCGAAAAGCAGGTGAAGTCCGAGATCATCAAGCCGGTCGCCGCTTCAATGAGGATCGCAGTAAACGACAAAGACTTCGATCGCTACGATGCGCTGGATGAAAGTGTTGTGGAGCTCTTGCGTGATCCCGAGTGGGAGAAAGCAGCAAATGCGATCCTTCCGAGCGACCATTTCGAAGATCTGAGGGAGGAAGCAGGCGCGCTAGAGCAGCGATATAGACCTATTGAGGAAGCTGGAGGAGCATTCGAAGGGGGCGGAATAGTAGAAACCGCTCCTGGATAATCGGCGGAAACGCTCTTGTCGGCAAGGCTCGCTTGCATTTGGCCGTGGGGAAGCGCTGGTTTGTCACCAGTAAGACGGGCATCGGCAAACGTGCCGGGCTAGACCCGTTTTGCTGCGCTGCAGCGATGCGACCGACAAGATTCTCAACTGCCGCTACGGCATACGAAGGTGCTGACATCCTACGTTGCGTTGCAGCATTCTCACACTGTGACGGACTTGCAACATCGCCGATTCGCGCGGCGGATTTCTGCGGTTTGTCGCTTGTGGGCGTTTGCCGCGTGCCCTAACATAATTACCAATCGGAAACGGGCCATATCGTATTTGGGGATACGCCCGTAATCCGAGGGATATGAGGAGAGGAGTTCCCATGCGTTCGAATTTGCCCGGCTCTGCCGGCCTAACCCGATTCACCCTGCTTTCTGGTGCAGCTGCTGTTGCCCTGACCGCGCCAGGCGTTGCCTTTGCGCAGGATGCCGAAGTGCCAGAGGTGGACGATGAATTTGGCAGCAATGTCATCATTGTTACCTCCACCAAGCGTGAGCAAACCCTTCAAGAAACCCCGATCTCCGTCTCGGTGACCACGGGTGAGACGCTCGAGCAGGCCCAGATCCGCGATGTGCTCGATCTGCAGACGGTAACGCCGTCACTCCGGGTTAGTCAGCTTCAGACGGCATCGGCTTCGACCTTCATCATTCGCGGGTTCGGCAATGGCGACAACAATTTCGGCATTGAGCCGTCGGTTGGTGTGTTCATCGATGGCGTGTTCCGTTCACGCTCGGCAGCGGCTCTGTCCGATCTTCCCAACGTTCAGCGCATCGAGGTTCTCAACGGCCCGCAATCGACGCTGTTCGGTAAGAACGCATCGGCTGGTGTGATCTCGGTTGTGACCCGCGAACCCCAGTTTGATTTCGGCGGATCTGTCGAGGCAAGCTATGGCAATTTCAACGCCATCACCATCAAGGGTGACGTCACCGGTCCGATCACCGACAGCGTCGCTTTCTCGATTGACGGCAGCTACAACAGCCGAGATGGCTACGCGACCATCGTCAATCAGAACGAAGAACAGAACAACCGCAACCGCTGGTCGGCTCGCGGACAGCTGTTGATCGAACCGACCCCGGATATCCGCATTCGAGCGATTGCGGACTATTCGCGCATTGACGAGATCTGCTGTCAGGTCAGCACGCTGCGTGCGGGCGATGTGACCAACTTTGTTATCGGTGGCCCGGACATCGGTGGCCAATTCTCGACCGACTTCTTCGGCTACGAGGCCTTCCTCGACATCGTACCGACCAACGAGGTCGATAATTATGGCGGATCGGTCCAGATCGATTGGGAAACCGGACCGATTTCGGTTACGTCGATCACTGCCTATCGTGAGCTCGAGAACCTGTTCAATTCAGATATCGATTTCACCAGCGCCAGCATTGCAACCGAAACCCGCCAGCAAGAGGTGCAAAGCTTCACGCAGGAACTGCGGATTGCGTCGGATTTTGACGGCCCGTTCAACTTCCTGCTTGGCGGATACTATTTCGACGAAACCATCGAGCAGAACAGTGAGATCCAGAACGGCACCGATTTCCGGGCATTCGGCGAATTGCAGACGCCCGGTGGCATCGGTTTCTTCTCGGTCATTGAGCCGCAGCTCGGGTTGCCGGTCGGGTCGATCCTGAGCACGCCGCTGCTTACCAGCGAAGTGTTCTCGATGGACAACACGTCGTGGTCGATCTTCGGCACGATCGATCTCGAACCGGTCGATGGTCTCGTTCTCACCGCAGGTTTCAACTATACGGACGATGAAAAGACATTTGCGCTGAGCCAGGACAGCTTTGATCCGCTGGCCAACCTCAACCTCGCCGATGTATTCATTTTCGGAGCACTGGCCGGAAATGGCGTAGATGGATCAGATCCAGCCCAGGTTGCAGCATTTGCGACAAATCCGGCTACGGCTCCGATCTACCAAGGCATTCTGGCCGGGGCGGTTGATCCGACCGTCAATCAGCTTCTCGGCTTTGCTGCATTGCAGTTCCAGCCTCCATTCCTGACTGTTCCGAACGTGGTCGAGGATGGCCGTACAGCGGATGACAAGCTTACCTACCTGTTCCGGGCTTCGTATCAGATCTCACCTGAGATCAACGTGTATGCAAGCTACGCAACCGGTTTCAAGGCGAGCTCGATCAACCTTTCGCGTGACTCGCGTCCGGCGCTGGGCGACTTCATTCCCGGCCCCATCCCGGACATCCCTGGTGGTGGCGTAGTCGGCGGCAGCAACTTCCTTGCTCCATCCTCGCCCATCCGGGACGCCGGTCTTCCGATCACCAACTTGACCACCGGCAGCCGCTTTGCCGGTCCGGAAGAAGCAGAGGTGTATGAAGTCGGTCTCAAGGCTCAATGGGAAGGCGTTGGGTTCAATCTCGCGCTGTTCGATCAAACGATCGAAGGGTTCCAGAGCTTTGCGTTCACCGGACTTGGTTTTGCTCTCGCCAATGCGGGTAAGCAATCGGTCAGGGGCTTCGAACTCGATGCCACTATTCAGCCGACAGATGGCCTGGTCCTGACCTTTGCGACCACGCATCTTGATCCGTTGTTCGACGAATTCACCGGCAGCACGTTTGGCGATATTTCCGGTCAGCGCCCTGCAGGTATTCCTTCCTGGGCGATTTCGACCTCGGCAACCTACACCCATGAATTCGGGGCTACGGGGAACCGTCTGATCAGCCGCATTGACTACTCGCATGAGAGCAACACGCAGATCCTGACGGGTCTTTCGGGCTTCCCGACTCTTCAGGAAGGCCTGGACGCCGCGCGTGATTTCCGGCGCGAGGTCAATCTCGTGAACGCGTCCATGACGCTGGCGCTCGATAACGGCATTGAGGTTGGCGCCTGGGCGCGCAACCTGTTCAACGATCAGTATATTCTGACGATCTTCCCGGGCGTTGCCCAGGGCAGCACTGTCTCGGGTTATCCGAGCCAGCCGCGCACTTATGGCGGCGTCGTACGCTTCAAGTTCTGATTTTCAGAACACACCGAAGAGAATAAGGGGCTCGCAAGCGATTGCGGGCCCCTTTTCCATGCATGTGGCGCGCTAGACGGGCCGACTACTCCGCAAAGTTCCAGCTTGCAGAAATCATCCAATATGTTGAGACTGTGCGAGTATCTGGGGGGCTGAATTTGCAAGACAACATCAGGCAGATCGACATTGGCGAAGTCTTTGCGACCACGGTGCAAACGGTGCGGGAGAGGTTTTGGCCGTTAGCGGGCCTTTGGGCGGTCTTCTTTGGCGTGCAGATGATCTTTTTCATGTTCGCATTCTTCGGCTTGGGCGGTGCCGCCTATGCCGCAGGATTGACCGGCGCCGATATGGACCCCGCTGCCATGCTGGGCTTTGGGGCAGGCATGTTCGTGTTCATGATTGTCTTTTACTTTGGATATCTGTTCGTTCTGTTCGCCCAGCAGAGTGCCATGGCCACTCTGGCGTCACCGATCGAATGGCCGGATTTTGCCAACGCCGTGCAGCGTGGTTTCAAAGGCGGGCTCACATTGACTGCGGCATCGGTGCTGTTGTTTGTCCTGTTCATGATCGCAGCTTTCGTGCTGATGTTCGCCGGGTTGATCCTCCAGGCTGCGGGAGATTTTGGGGCGCTCTTGCTGTCGATCATCACCACAATCGGCGGTGTCTATCTGATGTGTCGCTTTGCCCTGCTGCTGCCGGTCGTTGCGGTTGACCGGGTCTACAATCCAATCACTGCCTTGATCCAAAGCTGGGCCATGTCAGCGGGCAATGTGCTGCGCATCTTTCTGGTTCTTCTGGTGTTCGGCATCGCTGCCCTGATCATGTTCGGTGTTCCCCTGATGCTGGTGGGGCTGGTGGTGTCAGGCGGAGCGCCAAGCACTTTCGTTCAGGCCAGTGGCCTGATGGCCTGGATTATGGTCATCATCTTTTTCGCGGCCTATCTGGTGTTCGCGGCGGGTGCCGTATCGACGATCTGCGCGGTCCACGCCCAGCTATCCCAACGAAATGCAGAGCATCTGGCCGATACATTTGGCTGATTGATTGTGCGGTGCGGGCCAAACAACCGTCTGTTAGAGTTCGCGCAAGGCCTGCGCTGGTTTTGCCTTGAGCAAGGGCAGTGATCCACCCAGTGCAAATGCAATCACGAGGCCAAGACCCAGCCCGAGCACGGCGATAACCTCGCCCCAATCGGGCAACCAGTCGAATTCGAACAGCTGGGTTATAATGATCCAGGCGAGGCCTGAACCCAGGCCAAGCGCAACGAATGCGAGCAAAAGCGCGATCAATCCGTATTCGGCAAGTTGCATCAAAAGGACCTGACGGCGGCTCGCGCCCAGAACGCGCAATACGACCGTGTCGTACATTCTAGCGGCCCTTGCAGCGGCGATCGCCCCCATCAACACGGCAAGCCCTGCCAGGACTGCCACGGCGGCTGCTGCCAGCGTTGCCAGGCTGACTTGCTGAAGGATTGTGCGTGCCTCCGTCAGCACTTCGCCCACTTCGATGACGGAACTGGACGGCAGCTCGTTGACGAGACTGCGGATCAGCACGCCGCGCGCCTCATCATTACCATCTTCGGGCAGTTCAACGGTCGCGGCGAGATTGTGTGGAGCATCTTCAAGGGCGTTGCGGGAAAACACCATTGTGAAGTTGAAGCTCATATTTTCCCAGTCGATCTGGCGAAGATTGGCGATGCGAGCGGTCCGCTCCACCCCCAGAATTCCTATGGTCAGATAGTCTCCGACATCCAGGCCAGCCGCTTCGGCCAGCTCCGTGTCGATCGAAACAAGCGGTTCGCCCGCATGATCCGCCTCCCACCAATCGCCCCTGCTCAGGGAATTGCCTTCGGGAAGGGTGTCTGAATAGGTTATGCCGCGCTCTCCACGCAGCGCCCATGCGCCGTCGGGCAGTTCTTCAAGTTCCGAGACGCGCTGCATCTCGCCTTCGGGACCATAGGCAAGAACGGCCCCTCGCAAGGTTGGGACCGCGCGTATCTTGGCGGCCGGGAAGTCTTGCGTCACGATTTCGCTAAAGCGCGCTTCCTGATCCAGAGGCACGTCGAGCACGAAATAATCGGGCGCCTCTTGTGGAACGCGCTGCTCAATATTGCCATCAATCGCTGATTGAACGGCCGCGAGCAGGACGAAGGACGCCAAGCCGAAGCCCAATGCCGTGACCAGAGCGCCGGTCGGCGCCCCCGGCCGGTGAAGGTTGGACAGAGCGCTGCGAAGCAACGGGTTGGATGGGCGCGGGATGGATCGCGCAAGTTTCTGGATCGCCCAGCCGAGCAGAGCCAGCAGGCCCAAAGCAGCCCCGGCCCCAATCAGAAACCCTCCAGAAAGGATCGGCTCAGCCGTGGTCAGCATGGCGAGAGCACAAATGGCCACGATGCCGGTGCCGGTCCAGATCAAGGCGGCCCGGTCGCGCGCGAGCGGGGAGATGCCCGACCGCATAAGCGCCATCGCCGGAAATGTGCGGGCCCGCAGGAGAGGCGTTGCGGCGAAAGCGAACGCGACCAGCAAGCCATAGCAGGCAGCAAGCAGCAGCGGCGCGGGCGCAAAGATAAACCCGCTCTGCACCGGGAGAAGGCCTTCAAGCGCTATACCCAGCACAGGCGTTATCAGAACGCCGACAGCCAAACCGGCGGCGCTGCCGACGAGCGCGGCGACCGCGATTTGCAATGCATAGATTCGCACGATGTCTCGCGAAGTCGCGCCGAGCACTTTCAGCGTCGCGATGCTGCCTCGGCGCGCTTCGAGATAGGAGGACACGCCCCCCGCAATACCAATTCCGGCGATCACCAGGGCCGCCAGGCCCACAAGCGTAAGGAAGTCGCTCATCTGCCCCACGAACCGGTCTGCACCCGGCGAAGCGCGCTCACGATCCCGGAAATCGAACCCGGCATTGGGGAACTGTTCGGTCAGGGCGTCTTCGGCATCGTCCGGGTCAAGCGAAGTATCGTCAAATGCGATGCGATACTTGCTTTGATACAGGGAGCCGGGCTGAATCAGGCCAGCCCGCACCGGAATATCCTCAGCCACGATCACAGTCGGCCCCAGCTGGAATCCCTCGGACAAGCGATCCGGCTCGTTGTCGATCACTCCGGCTGCGATCAGCTCAACTGTGCCGATGGTGAAGGTGTCTCCTACACCGATGCCCAGCCGATCGAGAGCACCCTGCGCGACATAGGCATCATTGGCCGAGGGCGCGCTGGTTTCGCTGCCATCGCCCAGCGTGAGAGTGCCATAGAGTGGCCATTTGGCGTCAACGGCTTTGAGTTCGACCGGAGCCGCGCTGTCTGCGGTGACTGCGGTGGCCTGAAGCCGGGTTCCGCCCGATACCTCGCCGTAGGCGGCGAGGGCTGCGAGTTCTTCCTCATTCAGACCCCGTTGCCAGACTTCGACTTCGAGATCGCCGCCGAGCAATTCCTGGCCGCTCGATTCAAGCTCGTTCTCGATTGCCGAAGTCAGTGTTCCGATAGCCGCGAGGGCCCCGGTCCCCAGGAATATGCACACCAGCAGCAAGCGCAGGCCGCGGAAGCGGGCGTTGAGATCACGGCGAGCAATCCGCCATGCCGCGCTCCACGAAAGGCCTCGCGACTGTGCAGATTCGGCAAAACTCGACGGTTGCGATCCGGCAAGCGGAGAAGGCGCGGCGATCGTGCTCATTCAGCCGGTTCCGCCACATTGACCGTGTCGGAAACGATCTTGCCATCGGCCATGGTCAGCACGCGTTCGCATTTCTCTGCGAGCGCAGGGTCGTGCGTGATGATCAGCAGGGTTGCTCCCGTTTCGGCGCGCCTGGCAAACAGCAGATCGACGATTTCTTCGCCGGTTGCCACGTCGAGATTGCCGGTGGGTTCGTCCGCAAACACCAGGCTGGGGCGCGGCGCCAGGGCGCGAGCAATTGCGACACGTTGCTGCTCCCCGCCGGAAAGCTGGGTGGGGTAATGGCCAAGGCGATGGCCAAGACCAACTGCCGCAAGTTCTGCTTCGGCACGGGCGCGGGCATTCTCTCCGCCAGCCAATTCCATCGGGGTCGCAACATTTTCTGCGGCGGTCATCGTTGGCAGCAGATGGAACGCCTGCAGCACAATACCGATCCGGCCTCTGCGTGCCTGCGCCAACCCGTCTTCTTCAAGCGTGGCGAAGTTTGCACCGGCTACAGTCAAATCCCCGCCGGTGGCACGCTCCAGCCCAGACAAAACGGCCATCAGCGAGCTTTTGCCCGAGCCGGACGGACCAAGCAGCGCAACCACTTCTCCTTCCGCAATGTCGAGGTCGACCCCGCGCAGGATATCGACCGGAGCATCGCCGCTTCCCAGGGTCAGTGTCAGATTGCGGGCAGAAATCGCTAAAGATGGCTTTGTCACAGGAATCCAATTGGCATAGGGATTGGTTTCAAACTAGATACGCATCCGAGTTGAAGATTTCGAGAGGCTGAAAGATGCGCAATCGCGCTTGGTCGAAAATTGTCGCTCCTTTGGCGATGCTGGCGCTCGTGGCGTGCGGCGGTGAAACCGTGCCAGAAGCGGCTGACACGATAGAAAACACCGGTGAGGAGGCTACGGTTCCCGTCATGGGACCGGAGGTTGATATCCTCGCCTTCGGAGACAGCCTGTTCGCCGGATATGGTGTTGGCCTTGAGAACAGTTACCCTGCCAAGCTTGAGGCGGCTTTGCGGGCCCAAGGTATCAACGCCCAGATCGCAAATGCCGGTGTTTCTGGCGACACCAGCGCGGCCGGTGCACAGCGGCTGGCGTTCACGTTGGATTCGCAGGAAGAAAAGCCCGACCTGTTTATCCTGGAGCTGGGCGGCAACGACATGCTGCGTCAGATCACACCAGAGCAAACGCGGGCCAATTTCACCGCTATGCTGGAGGAATTGAAAGCGCGCGAAATACCCGTGTTGATAATGGGAATGCGGGCGCCGCCCAATCTCGGCCCGGAATATCAAGCGGAATTTGACGGCCTCTATGGAGAGCTTGCGCTGGAATATGGGGCGACGTTGATCCCGTTCTGGCTGGAATCAATTTACCAAGAGCCGGAGCTTTTCCAGCGTGACCGGATTCACCCGACGGTGGAAGGGCTAGAGCAACTGGTCGAAGCCACCGTGGATCAGGTTCGGGCGGCTTTGCCGGAAGACGAGTAATTGTTTGTCATTGCGAGGAGCCGTGCCAACGGCGACGCGGCGATCCATCGACGAATGTTGCATCATGTTGTGAGGGTTGAAGATGGATTGCTTCGCCTTCGGCTCGCAATGACGCACTCCTAAAGCTTGTCCAACGCGCCATCCGATACTTTCCAAACAGCTGCTTCTTCCCTGATCTCTTGAAACGGGGCGAGCTCTGTTCCCGTCATCCAGATTTGAGCGCGCCCCTCGCGCAGGCGGTTGAAGAGTTCTGTGCGGCGCACCGGATCGAGATGCGCGGCAACTTCATCGAGCAACAGCACGCTTGGACGACCCTCCGATGCCAGGACACCATGCGCGAGGGTGATCGCGATAAGCATCGCTTTTTGTTCTCCGGTCGAACAAGATGCAGCCGGCTGACCCGATCCTGCCATCACCACCTCGAGCTCGTCACGATGCGGCCCTGTTAGCGCGCGGCCTGCCGCGCGATCACGCGGACGCTGGCGTCCCATCTCCGCGAACAGCTGCTCGGCCTGCATGGGCCCGCCAGGTTTGTGCGTGAGGATCGGTTTGGCGAAGGGCTCCGCGGGAAGGGCGGACAATTCGTCGCTTAGCAGCGCGATCAGCCGCGCCCGGTTGGCAGCAACCGCTGCACCGTGATCGGCCACTTGCGCCTCTATCGCGTCGAGCCAACGAGGTTCGCCTCCGGTCTCGAGCAGGCGGTTGCGTTCGCGCAGCGCGGTTTCCAGCTGAGAGACGCTTTTGGCATGAGACGGTTCGACCGCCAGTGCCATGCGGTCCACGAACCTGCGCCGCGCGCTCGCGCTATCGGTGAACAATCCATCCATTGACGGGGTTAGCCAGGACAGCGCCAGCCATTCGCTCAGCGATGTGGTGGTCGCGTCCGCACCATTGATGCGCACCTTCCGACTGCGTGTTCGATCACAATCGACATAGGTACCAATCCGGGCGCTGATTTGCCCCTGCTCAACGAGACTGGCACCGATTGCATAGCCACCCCCACCATCCTGACGCGCGATTTCATCCAGCATGGCGCGCCGCAATCCGCGGCCGGGACTGAGCAATGACAAGGCTTCCAGGACGTTGGTCTTTCCTGCCCCGTTTTCCCCGTACAGCAGATTGAACTTCGCCGTCCCCGACAGATCGCTGCGGAGGTGATTGCGGAAATTTTCGAGGGAAATCTTATCGAGCGCCATGGGACAGGCAGCGGTAGCACGCGCGCGAAAATTGGCCAGTCAGCGCCTTGGAAAATCACCAATCCCAACACATGGGAAAAAATCCCAACCTTTCGGATTGATGAACGGGGAGTTCAGATTGGGAAATTGCCAAAACCCCGGAATTCTGGGGTTTTTCGAGTTTGGCACACGTCCTGCAGTGTTGTGGGTGTCCAGCGAGACAGTCTCGCAAGACCCAACACACTGAAGGAGACTTACAAATGTCATTCGTAGAAAACAGCAACCGCCTCTTCGCCGCAGCATTCTCACTGGTTCTTTCGTCGGCCGTTTTCGCCGCCACGATCATCCCAGCCAGCCCGGCACTCTTCGCCTAATTCGTTCGACCAACCCCCACGAAAGGAAACCCCCTAAGATGTTTAGCAACGAAACCGGAACCCGTCTGTTCGCAGCCGCATTCTCGCTCGTACTTTCAGCTGCTGTGTTCGCCACTACCATCATCCCGGCCAGCCCTGGCATGTTCGCCTGAGCCGAAACCGACCAAGACAACGAAAGGAACCACGAAATGACTTCAACCACCGACATCGGCAGCCGCATCTTCGCCGCTGTCTCGGCCTTGGCAATCTCGGCCATCCTTCTGGCAACCGCGATTGTTCCCGCCACACCTCAACTGGGGATGCTGGTATGAGCAAGTTGACCAAGAACAACGGAACACCGCCGAGCAACGGCTTTCGCCTCGACAAGCACAACGGCAAGATCATGGGCGTCTGCGGCGGTATCGCCAATCAGTTCGGCATCGACCCCGTCCTCGTCCGCATCGGCTTCGTCGTCGGCGCACTGGTCAGCTTCGGAACAGCTGCCCTGATTTACCTCGCGATTGGACTGATCGCAGACTGAGCGTAGCAAGGAAAAAGCGGAACCCGGTTTTTCGGAACGCTACGCTCAAGAGCAAACAGTACGATCTGAAGCAACCGGGAGGGGCCACATGGCCCCTCTTTTCATATCCAGATCATCCAATCGCCAAAATCACATTGCTGAGATGCCACCGTCGAGCTTGATTTCCGCTCCGGTCATGAAACGGCTTTCATCACTTGCAAGATAGAGCACCGCATTGGCGATATCATTGGGTTCGCCAACGAATTTGAGCGGGATCTGCCTTGCCAGCTTTTCAAGCAGCACATCCTTGTCGAGCTGAGCCGCCTTGGCCGTGCCATCGAGGATCGGCGTGTCGACAAAGGTCGGGTGGACCGAATTGCAGCGGACCTGCATGTTCTTTTTTGCGCAGTGCAGGGCAATCGATTTGGACAGCATCCACACCGCTGCTTTTGACGCGTTGTAGGCGGGCATTGTGTCGCTCGCGATCAGGCCCGCGATAGAGCTGATATTGATGATCGATCCCGGCGCATGTTCGCGCATCAGCGGCAGCGCTTTTTGGCAGCCGTGGAAGATGGAATCGACATTGACGGAAAAGCAGCGCTGCCAATCGCCAAAGTCGCATTCCTCGATATTGCCTGGCACGCCGATCCCGGCATTGTTCACCAGCACATTGAGCCCGCCGATCTCTTCGCGTGCGGCATCGACGACGACTTCCCATTGCTTTGGGTCGGTCACATCATGCGCAATGCCGTGGGCATGGCCGGCACCGCATTCCGAATTGATCCGTGCGGCGGTGTCTTCCGCACCCTGCCCATTTATATCGGTACAGATCACGCGCGCGCCTTCTCTTGCGAGAAGTGTCGCATGCGCTGCGCCCAAACCTTGGGCCGCACCAGTAACCAATGCGAGCTTACCCGCCACGCGTCCTGCCATATCTCTCATCCCTCTCCGATAATTATTCAATCGTCTGCCAGAAAGCCCGGCGTCAAAAGCATCGCAATGCGTACATCGACCGCATGCCCGCGCGCGCGCCAGTCGGCAACAAATTGTGCCAACCCATCGAGCGGGACGCGGTGCACCGTGATGTTCTCGCCTTCTGTACCTCCGCCTTCGCTGACCCTGGTCAGGCCATGGGCGCGCAGCAAAGTGAAGCATTCGGACACCATGCCGGGTGAGGAATAAAACTCACCCAGATTGTCGATCCGATCCGCCGTATAGCCTGTTTCCTCTTCCAGTTCGCGCGCCGCTGCAGTTTCCGCAGCTTCGCCTTCGCCGCCTGCATCATCGCCGACGAGGCCCGCCGGAATCTCAAGGCTGACGCATCCCAAGGGCACGCGATACTGGCTGACGAGGATGACATTGCGTGTGCCATCGGCATCAGTATCGATAGCGAGTATGGCGGCCGCACGAATACCGCGCGAACGCCCGACATACTCCCATCGGCCACGCTTTTTGGCTGTGATGAAGCGGCCTTCCCACATCACCTGTTCAGGCTTGTCGGCATCGGAATCGCGGATGAATTCAGGGCCAGTGTCGGTTGCGTTTGGGGGATCGAATCCGGGAGTGTCGGCGCTCATGGCGCTCACGCTTAGACTTCGATCAGCCGGTCGGGAAGCTCGTTTTCATCATCGTCTGCGCGCGGGAAGTGCTCGCTGAGGACGAAGCCAACATCGCGCACGCCTGCTGCCATGCCCTCGGCGATCTTTCCGTCTTTGATCTCTACCAGCATGTCGGCCATCGCCTCGCCCCAGACTTCGGCGGGGACCTTCACGGCGATCGGTTCGTCAGCGACAATCTCCGCGCGGTGTTCCCGCATGGAAAGATAGATCATGATACCCGTGCGTCCGGTCGTGCGGCGTTCGGCACCAACCTTGAAGTGCTTGATCGCTTGGGCATGCACGCGCCCGGTCTTGATCGCAGCAGGAATTATGGCGAATTTGAGCGGCTCCCAAAGGAATGCAAGCAGTGCGAGAAGATAGGTGATCAGGCCGAGGGCGATGGTCATGCTGGCTAGCTCACCAATGCTCCATTCGCGGCCCCAGCCGCCGATCAGGCTGTCCCACAGGCCCATAAAGGGGGCAGGGGCAAAGGCGAACACGCTCATCGCGGTGAAGGCCAGGGCGGCACACCACAATTGCACGATATCGCTGTAACCGTCGGAACGGTCAGCCAGGACGGTGACGATTTCACCCGACGTGGTGAGCTCGGCCTCTCCTACCGCGTCGGAAACGATCTTGTGCTGTTCTGCTGTCAAATAGGCCATGAATTACCAACCCCCTGAGGCGCCGCCGCCTCCAAACGAACCACCGCCGCCGCCAAAGCCGCCTCCAAAGCTACCGCCACCACCTCCTCCGCCGCCGCCAGACAGGGCGCCGCGGGCGATGGCAGATCCAACTTCCCAGAGAATGATGTTGGTGGCTGCATTGCCCCAACCGCCGCGATCGTCGTCGTCGCGTTTGCCCCATGGGCCCTTGCCCTTGGCGCGATATTTGCGCCTCCGACCACGGCCGGTGCCAAAGATGATCAAGCCAAGAAATCCGAGCCAGATCAGGGTTCCTATCGGAAA
>JBCAXQ010000039.1:0-15434 GCA_038534015.1 Pseudomonadota bacterium
ACTGGAGCCGATAGGTTCCATCCATCTCTGTCACGACCGGGATCGCGTCGACGTAGCTGTCCATTCTGGTGCCCCACTGCTGATAGGACCATGTTCTTATTTTGTTCCGGTGGAGTCAACGGGGGCGGGGCGGTGAAAAAGCTGCGACTTCTCGATCTTTTCAGCGGCATTGGTGGCTTCTCCCTTGGCCTTGAGCGCACGGGCGGTTTCGAGACTGTGGCGTTCTGCGAAATCGAGGCGTTTCCGCGCCGTGTCCTCAACAAACACTGGCCTGAGGTGCCTATCTACAATGACATCCGAGACCTTACCGCTGCCCGGCTTGGAACTGACGGAATTGGAGTTGACGCAATCTGCGGAGGCTTCCCTTGCACCGACATTTCTTCGGATGGGCAAGGTGCGGGTATCAGTGGCGAGTATTCTGGCCTGTGGTTCGAGTATGCGCGCCTTATTAGCGAACTACGACCCTCAGTCGTCTTCGTGGAGAACGTCGCAGAGCTGCTTGGAAATGGGATGGGAGATGTTCTCGGATCGCTGGCCTCGATCAGGTACGATGCAGAATGGCATAGCATTCCAGCTTCCTACGTTGGCGCACCTCACATCAGAGATAGGGTGTGGATACTTGCCTACCCCGAGAACAAGCCGAGGCTATACCAACCCAACGGCAGGGAAAACTCGGACCGATTGTGTCACAACGCAGTTGCTTGGCCGCCCAGTCGTTGGAATGCGCCCGAAGACTGCGTTTGTCGAATGGAAGATGGGATTTCCAGAAGGGTGGATTGCGCCTCCGCCCTCGGAAACGCCGTCGTCCCCCAAATCCCAGAACTCCTAGGCCGCGCTTACCTCGAAAGCATTGGCTGGACTGCGGAGCAAGCCGCATGACCCAGCCTCCCGACAAAATCCACCTTCCAACGTTCTTCATCTGGTCGGCCGTCTTCATCGCCGTCCTCGCTGAGATCGCATTCATCATTTCGTTTTTCACGTAGAAGCAAAGGGCTGGGACACATGCCATCGCCAATGACGAGAGCGGCAGTCAATGTCGCCTGCGAATACTTTTCCATCAACGACCCCAAGGCGCTGTTCCTACGCACAAAGCGCCGGCGCATGGTCCGCCCTCGCCGTTTCGCCTGGGCCATCCTCAAGGCCCACGGCTGGAGCTATCCGGCGATCGCTGGGCATTTCCAAGACCCCGAGGGCGTCGAGTACGATCACACCACCATCATGCACGGTGTCCAAAGGGCCCACGAGGAGTGGGGCGACCTGATCTTTAAGCAGCTCGCCGCTGATGCGTGGATGGCCCGCTCGTTCAGGGTGGCGTTATGAAGAGGAGGAAAATCAAGAACATCGTCATCGAGGGCTATGTAAGCGGTCTGCCAGTTTCCGAGATCGCTAAGGAGGCGGGCACTACAGAGAATTCCGTGCGGGCTACAGCGTCGCGCCTGGGCATCCAGCATGCTCGGCCACGGCGCAGCGGCACTGTTGCGCACGTGTCCGCCGAGACGTCGCCTGTTAGCCTTGGGGGCCCTGAGTGGTCCAAGCCTCAAGAGCAGAAGAAGAAAAAGCGCAAGCCGAGCACGTGGCGTCCCAAAGTGCAGACATCACCCGCCTCTCGCTGCGGAACCATTCGAAGCTATGACCTGGTTATCCCTACCCAAGAGCAAGTCGATAATCACCAGCTCGCCTTGGAATCCTTCATCAGCCTTACCGATGAACAGAAGAAGCGGGGGCAGGGATGAGCCGTTCCCTCGTCACCCTGCTTTACAAGCACAAGGCCGGATCAATGCTCCGCAAATCCGTTCTGGTGGCGATGGCTGATCGCGCCAACGATGACGGGACGGGCGTATGGATTTCCAAGCAGCGAATTGCAGACGAGATCGAGGCCAGCCGACAGGGTGTCGTGAACGCCATCAAGGGCCTCATCGCTGATGGCCTATTGGTCGAGGTCGGGGAGCGTAAATGCGCCAATGGCTGGACCATGGAATACACGCTCGGCGTAGAGGCAATTGCCGCGCTCCCAATTCGGACAGTCAAGGCGGACCCCTCCAAATCTGTAGGGGTGAACAAAGTCAGCCGACCCCCCAACCACGTTGGGGTGACCCCCCAACCGGGTGTAGGTGACCCCCCCACCCAGTTTACACAAACCGTCCATAACCGTCCTGAACCCTCCCCTATCGGGGAGAGCGTGCGCGATGCGCCCGCGCCCCCTTCAAAGCAAAAATCCAAACCGAAGAAACGAAGAGCGCCGTTGACAGTCGTGCCGGAAGGGTTCGCCCTTTCCGAAGCGGCTCGTTCGTTCGGTCTCGGCAAAGGCATGAACGAACAGGAGGTCGACAATGAGTTCGAGCGATTCCGCAACTGGCACGCAGCCAAGGGCACCGAGTACCGCGACTGGACCGCAGCATGGCGCACATGGGCTGGCCGTTGGACGCCAGCGCGATCTGCCGCTGGCGCAAGTGGAGCCCACCGACCTGACAGCTCTAGCGACTGGATTGCGGCAATTGATGATGCCGCAGACCGCCGTCGAGATGGAGCACTGGCGGGACGACACGGGGAAGAACTGGTCTCGGAAGGCGGTTATTCTACTGGACGGGGTGAGCCCGAACGAGGCGCGCCACTGCTTGCATTCGCTGGAAGCGATGATGGTTCCGGCGACCGGCGAGCAGATCAGGGCCATGCTGAAGCGGATCTTTGCCCACTACCCGACGACCCGCCGGTCAGGCGATTTGCGGGGCGCGGCCGATGATTGGGTTTCGATCTTCACTCGTGAACCGATTGGACCACTGATCATGGCCTATGAGGAATACCTTTGCAGCCCCGAGGAGTGGGCTCCGACGCCCGGCAAACTACTCGCGCTGGTCCATCCTCATGCCAAGCGCCTCAGTGGCAAGATCAAAGCTCTACGCGGCGCACTCACAGAACAGGAGGGGTAGGGGATGCCGCTTCGGACAATTCAACCAAAAGGAAATTTACAATGAACTATGACGCTGTTGCGGTGGCCCAAGAGCCAATGCCCTTGGGCGGAAGTGCGCTGTCTGCCCGTAGGGACAAATGCTCGGTCTGGGCGACCAACGGGGAGTATTATCTCGGGGAGCCCCAGGTTGCCGAGAGACTGCCGGCGGGTTTCTACCATTGCCTCGAAGTCCCGATGAAGGGCCCAGCGCTTCAAGCTGTAACGGTGTCTACCGACGACCTCTACCAGCTCAAGGATGAAACATCCGAGATGCTGCTCAAAGAGTTTGTGACGTTCTGGAAGGCGGGTGAGACATTCAAGCAGTTGGGTCTCTCGCAGAAGCGCGGCGTGATGCTGTGGGGCCCTCCGGGCGCAGGCAAGACCAGCGCTATCCAGCTCATGGCCAAGCATATGATCGACGAAATGGATGGTGTTGTCGTGTTCGCCTCGAACCCTCACCTAACGGCCGTCTGCCTTCAGTCGTTCCGGCAGATCGAGCCAGATCGCCCGCTTGTCGTTCTCTACGAGGACATTGACGGCATGGTCGAGCGCTATGGCCCGCATGATCTACTGGCCCTGCTGGATGGTGAGCTGCAAGTCGACCGGGTTGTGTCCGTCGCGACAACCAACTTCCCGGAGCGCCTTGGGCCACGCTTTGCTGATCGGCCCGGCCGCTTTGATCGCGTCGCAGAGGTTCCCATGCCGAGTGACGAGGTGCGCGAGCGCTACATCCGAAAGCGAGTTCCGAACGTTAGCGACGATACCGTTGATCTTTGGGTTTCGGCCTCAAAAGGCTGGGGGATTGCTCATTTGCGAGAACTGATCGTTGCGACCCAGGCCCTCGGCGAAAGCTCCGAAGCGGTGATCCTTCGACTGGAGGAAATGTCTGAGATTCCAGTATGTGACGAGAGCTTCCGAGGCCGGTCTGGCGGCAAGGAAATCGGCTTCACAAACGGGCGATACTGACCAATGAAATCCCTCCAGACCATCGAGACCCGCAAAAAGACTGGGAAGTGGTTTTATCTATTCCGCGTTCCGCCACAGAAGGAACTCCGCGCCGCAACGATCCTCAAGGATTGCGGCTATGAGCTTGTTGTTCCCGTCGAGATGAAGTGGCGTCGCCGCTCCCGGCATTGGAAGGCAAAGCGCAAGATAGCCTATCCGATGCTGTGTGGATACGTCCTTCTCGGCTTTGAGGGCGAGCCTCCATGGCATGAGTTGGTTCTGCCGCCTACTGGGTCCGATACGGTTGAGGGACACCAGCTTCGCAAGAGCAAGTTCCACTTCCTTCGCCCCGTTGTCATCGACAAGAGCCCGCTCTGCGTCCCTGAGAGGAAACTCGTCTCGTTCCTGGAGTTCATGCGTGAGGAGGGCGGTCGCCTGTTTCAGGATGCCGATGTCTTTGCCAAGCAGAAATCCAATGGTGAGTTCCGTGTCGGGGATTTGGTCGAGATCACCGATGACAGCTTCGCCGGCATCCAGGCCCGAGTGGTTTCGTTGTCGGTCGACAAGGCTAGGGTGCTGATGCCATTTCTCAATCGTGAGATGGAGGTCGAGGTGCCTGTTGATGGTGTTGTCCGCGCCGCTTGACCGCCCTTTGAAATCACCGTACTTTTGCAATTGGAAGTCGTTGAATCCGTCGGCACCGCCATTGGCGAGGGAGCCGCGCAGCGACACCGGGGCTTGGGGCAGTTTCCACACTGTGACAGTCTGCGTTGGCGAAGCTATGCCTTGGCGCTGACACATTCCCCCACCATATTGAACACACGCAAGCGGCCATGCCGATCTAAGCCCCCAGCCTCTCGGTTGGCCCGCAAGCGTGTTACGCCCGTGCAGGAGATGAGGCCAAAGGCCCGATTTCTGCGCGGGCGTTCTTTCATTCAAAGTTCATTGCCCACCCCTTGGGAAATGAGGGAGCGGCCTTACGCACACCCTTCCATGGGTTGAAGCCGCTCCCAATTATTCAAACCGGAGAGATCCATGACTGATAAGATGATTGATTCCGAGAAGCTCGCCGCTCTTCGCAATGAGATGCAATCAGCAGAGCAGCGCATGAACAGTGCGAGCCAGGCGGCACAGGATGCAAGCCAGCATTACTCTACTGCCCGTGCGCGCTTCTTTGAGTATGCGGAGTATGGCGCTGCGGGCCGACCAAGACCGAACAATCGGGAGTTCGTTCCGCTCACGCCGGGCACCCCTCTGGGCGTTGCGGTAAATAATAGTCTCAGCACTGGCAGTGAAGACGAGCAAGGCCAAACCGCTGAGTAACTCTCACCCGACATCAACACCATCAAGGAGCGCCACATGACTGACATATCAGACAAGGTTGTAAACGGCATTGCCCGTTTGACGGGATGGTCTGCTGACTTCACGCAAGACCTGCTGGGCACGGCTGGTGCGGCTGCGCTGGTCTACTGGCTCTCTGGCCTTGTGCTGCCCGCTATTGGGGCGACGATCGCTGCTTCTGTCGTCTCTGCCATTCTCTGGCGTCGGTATCGCCGGGACGCCTAGATGACCGCCCTTGGGAATGCTCGCGAACAGCTCGAACGCGCCCGTACGATCCACTGGAAGGGACTGACGGACTATTACAGTGCGGATCTCTGGCTGTTTGCGAACCATGCGAGAGGCAATCTGACGCCTGGCCCTTTCGACAAGACCGTCACGGTGCCGTTTGGCGGGAAGATGGTCGAGGCAAAGCTGTCGGGCATTGAGGATCTGATTGACGTGCTGAGCTGCTCCTATTGCGAGCAGGGCGAGATCCGAACGCGGAAAATGCAACCAGAGTTTGAGGGATCACGGGGGTAACACCTCACAGTCTGCTCGACGACAACCCAGAGTAGGGATCGTCCATGTCTTTGACCCCAAAGCAGAAGCGCTTTGTCGAGGAGTACCTCGTTGATTTGAACGCCACACAGGCGGCCATTCGGTCTGGGTACTCGCAAAAAACGGCTCGTGCCATCGGGCAGGAGAACCTGACCAAACCTGACATATCGGATGCAATTGCAGAGGCTGAGGCGGCAAGATCTGAGCGGACGCAAATCACCGCAGACCGGGTGCTTGAAGAATATGCTCGCATCGGCTTTGCCGACATCCGCAAGGCGGTTCGATGGGGCCGAAATCCTGGCGATGAAACGAGCGAGAATGCTGACCGAAATGGCTTGGGCATCTATCCAGTGAGTTTGATCCCCAGTGAGGAGATCGATGACGACACCGCGCTCGCGGTTTCCGAAGTGTCGCTCACCCAGACCGGTTTGAAAATCAAAATGCACGACAAGAAGTCGGCATTGGACTCGATCGGAAAGCACTTAGGAATGTTTGTCGACAAGCACGAGCACTCCGGCCCAAACGGTGCGCCAATCAATGTTGTGTCCGGCGTTCCGCGTGGCGACGGAGACAATTGATCTCGGGTATCGCCCACGAGACTGGGCGGTCGGATTTCATACATCACTGGCCCGGTTCAGGGTTGCCGTCATTCATCGTCGCGGCGGCAAGACTGTCGGCTCGATCGCGGACATGGTTGATGCGGCCCTGCGCTGTACGCTCAAGCGTCCGAGATATGCTTACATCGCGCCACTGCTTCGCCAGGCCAAACAGGTCGCGTGGGACTATCTGAAGGATTACTGCCTCAAGATCCCCGGCGCTCAGGCCAATGAGGCAGAGCTGCGGATCGACCTGCCCAATGGGGCCCGCATCCAAGTCTTTGGCGCGGACAATTACGACGCTCTTCGTGGCATCTACCTCGATGGCGTCATCTTGGATGAGTTCGGAGATATGGATCCGCGCGCTTGGGTCGAGGTCATTCGTCCCGCGCTCGCTGACCGCGTTGGTTGGGCAATCTTTATCGGCACCCCAAAGGGCCGGAACGAGTTTCACAAGCTCTATGAGCACGCCGGTGAGGCGCAGGGATGGGAGCGGTTCATGCTGAAAGCGAGCCAGAGCGGCCTGATCGATGCGTCTGAACTCACTGACGCTCGCGCGATTATGACAGAGGATCAGTACGCCCAGGAGTTCGAGTGCAGCTTTGATGCGGCGATACAGGGAGCGTTCTTCGCTGAGGAGTTTCGCCTAGTTGATGCGGACGAGCGCATCACTGGTGTTCCTTGGCAGCCTGGCCAGAAAGTCTTCACGGCCTGGGACCTTGGCATCGACGACGCCACGGCGATCTGGTTTGGCCAGCAAGCCGGCCGGGAAATCCATCTGATCGACTACATGGAAGTTTCAGGCGAGGGCCTGCCAGCGATTGTGAAGCGCCTGGACGCGAAGCCATACGCCTATGACAAGCACTTGTTGCCACACGATGTGGAGGCCCGCGAGCTTGGGACTGGAGAGACCCGGCGGGAGACCCTCAAGGGATTGGGTGTCGATTGCACGGTGCTTCCGCAGCAGAACGTTGAGGACGGGATTCACTCTGCCCGCATGATCCTGTCTCGGTGCTGGTTCGATGCCCGCAAGACTGAGCGTGGCATAGAATGCCTGCGTCAATACCGCCGCGAGTTCGATGACAAGCGGAAAGTGTTTCGAGAGCGCCCGCTTCACGATTGGACCAGCCATGCCGCTGACGCGTTTCGCTATCTCGCCATGGGTATTGAGCGTGTCGGCAAGAAGCCGAAGGCGCTCGAAATACCGGACTTTGGAGCTGTCTAGATGCCGATGACGCTCGGAGACGAAGAGATTGATATCGACGAAGGCGTTCTGCTTGGCCAATTGAAGTCCGAGCGGATTCAGTCTGTCGGGTTCGAGGGTGATGACGAACTCGCAGATCAGCGGGAACGCGCGCTCCAGTACCTCAAGGGTGAGATGGATGACATCAAGGCCCTGAAGAACCGCTCCAAAGTGGTCAGCACGGACGTTGCGGACGCCGTAGAGACGGTTTTGCCGGATCTTCTGGAGATCCTGACGGGCGGCGAAGACGTCGGCACGTTCAAGCCTCAGGGCCCAGAGGACGAAGAGTCGGCCAAGCTTGAGACGGACTATGTCAACGAGGTCGTGTTCGATCAGAACCCCGGCTTCCATCTCTTCGCGACAGCAATCCGTGACGCCTGCGAGGTCAAGACTGGTGTGTTCAAGCATTGGTGGGAAGACGAGACGTTCGAAGAGGAGCGTGTGGAGGGCAAGACAGAGGCAGAATTGGGTGTCGTTGTTGAGGATGGCAGCGCCGAGATTGCCGAGATGGAGCCCACGAACCGGACAGACGAGTCCGGCATGCCGCTCTTCAATGCCACGCTTCGGACGGTCGAGGCGCAGGGCCGCGC
This sequence comes from Pseudomonadota bacterium, assembly GCA_038534015.1. Lineage (GTDB taxonomy): Bacteria > Pseudomonadota > Alphaproteobacteria > Sphingomonadales > Sphingomonadaceae > Erythrobacter. The sequence continues at coordinate 8,200 of JBCAXQ010000039.1, forward strand.
CCGGATCGATGTTGTGGACCCTGCGAACTTCGGGGTCTCACCTGACACTGTGCTGCTCAAGGACACGCCATATTGTGTGGAGCGGTCCTATCCGCGAGCTTTCCAACTCGTTGAGGATGGCATCGACAAGGAGATGGTCGACAAGCTTCCGGAGTCGCATCCCTACCGAAACGAGGAACAGGAGCAGGCCCGCGACACGGTTGATGAGTTCGAGGACGCCCAACAGGTCAACGACAATGACCGGCGCACGGTCGAGGTTCATACCCATACGATCCGGGCAGACTATGACGGAGACGGCAAGACCGAGCTGTGGTGCATCATCACGGATGCCGATGAAAGCTTCATCCTGGACGCCTACAGAAAGAACCGGGTCGGTTATGCGGCCGGCTCGCCCTACCTGCGCGCGCATCGCTTCTATGGCTTTTCCGTCGCTGACAAACTGATTGAGATCCAGCGGATCAAGACAACACTTTTCCGCATGTTGCTGGACAATGGGTATTTCACCCTGAACCAGCGCTATGAGGTTGCTGAATCCAAAGCGTCTGACAACACGATCAATGACCTGCTCAGGAATGAGCCGGGCTTTCCGGTTCGTAGCCAAACCGGAGATGCGGTCCGCCCGATCAGCAACGCGACGCTTGGGTTCGATGTCACCGGCGCGCTGGAGTATGTCTCAACGGTCGCGGAACAGCGCTCTGGCATCGTCAGGAACGCACAGGGGCTGAATCCAGACACTTTGCACGACACCAAGGGTGGCATGGAGAAGCTGTTCTCCGCAGCCCAGAGGCGCACGCGGATGATTGCCCGCGTTCTGGCCGAGACCATGATCAAAGATCTCTTCGTCGGCGTTCATGGCGATATTCGAGATCATGCCAGCCGGTCTCAGATGGCCCGCTTCAATGGCAAGTGGACCGAGATCGACCCCACGAGCTGGGGCAACCGCGACGACATGACGATTGAGGTCGGTGTCGGCTCTGGCGGCAAGGAGATGGAAGTCGCGGCGATCATGCAGGTGGTCGAACTTCAGAGCCAGGCGCTTGAGGGTCAGATGAGCGGCGCGATCAGCTTGCCCATGGTGACGGAGAAGAACCTCTACGCCTCGGCGACGAGGCTTGTGGAGCGGCTCGGTCTGAAGGCCCCAGAACTGTATTTTACGGATCCTGAGGAGGCACAGCAGCTCGCCGCGCAGCAGCCTGACGAGCCGGATCGAGAGGCAATGGCCGCGCAGGCAGAGATGCAGCTTGAACAGCAGAAGGCTCAACAGCAAGGCGAGATCGCCAAGATGAAAGCTGAGGCCGACGCTCAGATTGCGATGCAGAAGGCCCAGGCTGGCATGGAAGTGGAGCGCATGAAGGCTGGTGAGCAGGCCCAGTTGGCCCGCGACAAAGCCGCGCTCGAAATGGAGCTTGCGGAGATGAAGGCGAATGCGGAATTCGCGCTGGCCCAACGCAAGGCTGACATGGAAGAAAAGCTCGCGGCTCACAAAGCCATGAGTGAGCCTGATCTGCCAGACAATCGACCGGGCGGAGACCTTAGCAAATGACCGACGATATCGTTGCGCAAGCCCGGCGCGAGCTACGGCTCATGGATGCGGCATTCTCAGAGCTTCGGGACCGGCACATCAATGAAATACTGCGTGCGACGAATGCGGACGATGCCTTTCAGGGCGTCTTGGCGGTGCGGGCGCTCGATAGCGTTGTGAAGAGCCTGGAGGCGCCGATCGAAACGCATCGGATCCAGAGAAAACTAGAGGAAGACGATGGCTGATACCGAAACCTTCGACAGCGTCCATGACTGGGTCGCAGACCGCCGCGCCAAGCGCGATGAAGCCAGCGAAGAGACGCTGGTGGATGAGGCCGAAACCATCGAAGAGGACGCTCCCGAAGAGGTTGAAGCGATCGAAGAAGAGATTTCCGAGGCTGACCCGGCCGAGGAGGACATCGAAAGCGAGCCTGAAGAGGCCAGCGCTGACGATGATGTGGAAGAGGTGGAGGAACTCGAACCGGAGACTCCGGCAGTCGAGCCGCCTCAATTTTGGGATGCCGAAGGCAAGGCTGCTTTCGCCAGGTTGCCCAAAGAGGTTCAAAATTCGATCCTCAACAATGAGCAACAGCGAGAGAGTGCCGTTAGCCAAAAGGTGCGCGAAGCCGCGGAGACTCGAAAGCAGCTCGATCAGAGACTTGAGAGTTTGGGCGAATTCGTTACGGAGACCGAAGAGAAGCTTACGTTCTACGGCAATGTGAATTGGGCGGCAGAGTACGCCAAGGCGACAACTCAGGAAGAGATCGCCAACGTCGAAGCGCATGAGAAGACCTTCAAAGACCTCCAACAGAAGCTGACCCAGGCGAAAACCGCTCAAGGCGAGATCGAGACCGAGGAACTCAAGACGCATGTCTCTGAGCAGTCTGAGGCGCTCACCCAGCTCGCTGCGACAAACACCGCCGCGCAGGCATTGCTTGATCCGCAAGAGGGCTCGCAGCGCAAGCAAAAGCTTGGGACCTATCTGAAGGCACAGGGCATCGATGACGACACGCTGACGTGGATCACCGCAGAAGCGACCGTCCTCGGCTACAAGGCCATGCTTTACGATGAGGCCCAGGAAAAGGCCCGCAAGGGCATTGGTCCGCTTCAAACCCAGAAACCCTCCGGCAAGAAGGTGGTCCGCCCAGCAGGCCAGCCAGGCCGGGGATCATCGACAAGCGCGCGCCTGAAGACGCTCCAGAGCAAGGCTGAGCTATCGCCGACCGAGTTCAAGGAGAAACGCCGTCTTGAGCGCGCAAGAACCAGAAAGGCAGGCTAATGGCTGCACCAACCAATACGTTGGTCCAGGCGTCGACTGTCGGCATCCGGGAAGATCTCGAAGACGATATCTACCGTGTTGCCGCCGAGGAGACGCCGTTCACCAACAATATCGGCAAGATGCGCATCAAGGGCACCTTGCACGAATACCAAACCGAGGATTTGGCGACGCCTGATCCAACAAACGCTCATCTAGAAGGTGACGACGTGGCTTCGCTGGATGCCCCACACACAACCGTGCGGATCTCCATGCGACCACAGATCTTCCGCAAGACGGGCGGTGTTTCTCGTACCAACCAGATCTCTGACCGGGCTGGCCGAGAGGACTCGCTTGATGAGCAGAAGATGATCAAGGGCATCGAATGTCGCCGCGACATGGAAGCTCGGTTCATCGGCAACTATGCATCAAATGCAGAGTCCGGCGCGACGCCCCGCCGTACGGCTGGGGCACTGGCATGGATCGAAGACCATGACAGTCTGGGCGCTAGTGGCGCATCAGGTGGCTGGTCCTCTGGTGATGTTGCTGCCGCCACTCCCGGCACTGCGCGTGCGTTTGCCGAAAGCCAGGTCAAGGCGATTCTTGCAACAGCGTTTTCGAACGGTGCCCGCATGTCTCAGGCCTATCTCGGCCCGACGCACAAGCAGGAGTTCTCCGCGTTCTCCGGCATTGCTGAGACGCGGGTAAACACCAGCAAAGCGAAACAGACGAAGATCATCGGCGCGGCTGATGTTTACGTCTCCGACTTCGGCAACATCACGCTGATCCCACATCCCTATGGGCTCGGGTCAGATGCGCTGCTGATCGACCCGTCTGGATGGTGCGTCGGCACCTATGACGGCGTGAAAACAGAGCCTCTCGCAAAGACCGGGGACTCCGACAAGTTCCTGATGACCACTGAAAAGGGCATCATTTGCAAGAACCAGCGCAAGGGCGCTGTCATTCGGGCGCTGAGTTAACCGAGCCAGGGCGGGCGCTGTGCTTGCCCGCCCTGGTCCCCTTCAAAGGAGACGAAATTGAGTGAAGAGCGTGAAACAGCAATCGCGTTAGCTGAAGAAGCTGGCGTCGCGATTGATAAGCGATGGAATGTCGAGAAGATCATGGCTGCCATCGAGACAGCGCAGGGCGCTGAAGACGGAGATTTCGACCCTGAGGAGACGGTTGCTGACGGTCCGGATGCGCCACCGCAGGAGGACCTGACCCGCGCTCGGATGCGGGCAAAGGAAGCCGGTGTCGACGTCCAACCGGACTGGTCTCCAGAGAAGATCAACCTTGTCGTGGATACAGCCCTCAATCCAGTTACCAGCATTGAGGCGGTTCAAAACAAGCTTGGTGCGTACGGGGTGTCCGAAGAGGAGATGCCAGACGATGTGGAGGGCTGCGAGCGCCTTTTGGAGCAGGTCTTGAAGATGCGGGGGCGGGAAGCGGAGAAGCGCCAAAAAGAGGCGCTCGGCGACGATTATGGGAAGACGGCAGCCTGCCGGGTTCTAAAGGCCGGGGACGGCAAAATCTCGACCGGTGTCTACCTGAAGGGCATGGGGAACATGACCTACGACAAGGGCGACGAATTCGAAGCGCCACTCCATGCGGCGCGGAGTCTGGAAGATCGCGGTCTCGTGGAGATCGTCGATGCCTAGGCCGGCTGGGTTCAAGCCTTTCTATAAGTCCTCTCAGGGCGTCGACTGGTACCGCCGGAACAATGGTGACGGGACGGTTGACTACGCCTTTGATGAGGATGTCGAATCTATTCTTGACCAGAATAAAGCGATGGCTAATCACAATGATGGCTGGATGTCGGAAAAGTGGGGCCGCAGACGCGCCACAATCCCGCTGACACTCTGGATGAAGTGGCTCAACGAGGAAGGCTGGGACGCGTTTGCGCCCGAGAATGCCGATAGGTTGATGAAGCGGTTGCGGGATCCGGATTATCGGTTCCTGCTCACAGCGGATTACGCGCACTGATGGCGATTTCAGATTTCTCAGAGCTGAAGGCAGCCATTGCGGAATGGCTTTGGAAGACAGGTGAGACCAGCACCACTGCGGCGATCCCGGATATGATCGCCATGGCGGAGGGGCACTTCAATCGGCGGCTTACCGTTCGCAAGATGGATGCCGTTGAGGCGTCCCTGACGATCACCAGCGGCGTTGCAACGCTTCCCACGGGGTTTCGGTCCCTGAAGTCGTTGCGACTCACTGACAGCCCTTACACAAAGGTCAGCTATAAGCCGATCGATTGGATCGAGAGCCAGGATCCAGCCAATACGCGACCGCCTGAGTTCTATGACCGGGTGGGCGATGAACTGATCATGTGGCCACCCACAAGCGCCACGGCGCGGCTGAGGTATCGCAAGGCTTTCACGGTGCTGAGTGACGCGGCTCCGACGAATTGGTTGCTGACGGCCCATCCTGATCTCTACCTGATGGCGTCGCTTTCATACGGAACCGCGTTCGGGGTCAGCGATGACCGGATCCCGATCTTCAAGGCGCTGGCACAGCAGGCGCTGGATGAGATCAACATCGAAGACCGCAATCTCAATGAGGATGGCGTTCAAATGCAGACCAGTGTGACGACGATCGTCTGATGGCGCTCCCGAAACTGAAGTTCCCGCCCGGTCTCTATCGGAACGGAACACAATATGAGTCCATGGGCCGGTATTATGATGCCGACCTTGTGCGCTGGTTCGAGGGCATGACGCGGCCCATTGGGGGCTGGGTTCAAAAGTCTGTCGGAACGGTTACCGGTAATGCGCGCGCGCTCCACACCTGGGTGGACAATTCCAGTGTGAGCCGTGCAGCGATTGGGACGCATTCCAAGCTTTACCTGATGTCCACGGCCGGCGCGCTCACGGATGTCACGCCGAGCGGGTTTGTGGCCCAGGGAGCGGATAGCTCGACCTGGACACTCGATAATGGCGGCGAGGACCTCTTCGGGGTCAATGACGAGGAAGGGGTGATCTATCGCTGGCAGCCGGGCGATACGCTTGCCTCAACGCTTTCCAATGCGCCGGCTGCGGACAGCCTGCTGCATACCGATGAGTATATTGTCATGGCGTTCGGCGCAGGCGGTGATCCGCGCAAGGTCCAGTGGTCTGACACGCAAGACCCTACGGACTGGACGCCAACAGCGGTGAACTTTGCCGGGGACTTCCGGATCCAGACGGGCGGGAGCCTTCAGGCCGGACGGCGCATTCGTGGAGGAATTCTGGTCTGGACGACCGAAGACCTGCACATCATCCGCTACGTTGGGTTGCCCGATGTGTATGGGCGGGACCGCGTGAAGGAAGACTGCGGGCTGGTCAGCCGTCATGGGGCCATTGTTCTCGGCAATCGCGCCTATTGGATGAGCGATACCAAGTTCTACATGTACAATGGCTATGTCACGGAGATCCCCTGCGAGATCCATGACGACGTCTTCAAGGCCTTGAACAAGGCACAGAAACAAAAAGTCCGCGCTGTCCATATCGCAGCCTTCAACGAGATCTGGTGGATGTATCCGACAACAGGCTCGGAGAATTCCCGCATCGTTGCCTACAACTATATGGACGGGACGTGGATGCATCACGGGCTGGTCCGGCTCTGCGGCATCGATCAAGGCGATGGGTTCGACTACCCGCTCATGGTTGATGCGTCCGGAGCGGTCTGGGAGCACGAAACCGGCACGACGAAGACCGGGGCTGGAACGCCCTTTGTGCGATCCGGGCCTATCGATATCCGGAACGGTGAAAACCTGGTCATGGTGGATCGAGTGTTTCCAGATGAGGGGACCGCCGGCGATGTCGATGTCTATTTCCACAGCCGCTACATGCCCAATGATACAGAGACGACACATGGTCCGTTCGCAGCGGCCAACCCGATCCCGGTGCAGTTCCAGGCCCGGCAAGTGGCAATTGAGTTGCGCGAGAACGTCGCCAATGACTGGCGGGTCGGGGCCTATCGCGCTGATGTGAAATCCGGGGGGCGGCGGTGACCGAGGCTTTCTCTTTGATCCCGAGGCCGGACACCCCACCTGAGTACAAGAGAGAGGATATCGAACAGACGTTCCTGGCGATCGAGCAGGAGCTGGGCGAGAAACACGACCGGCGCGGGGATTTGGTGCTGGAGCCTGGCAAGCGCATCGTGCTGGCGAGCGATACGAACACGCAATTTGCGCTGGGCGTGAATGCGAGCGGGTATTTCACGCTGACGAACTATCTCACGGGTGTTGATCAACCGCTTGTGGTCACAGCGGCGCAGGTTGAGGGCGCAGCGACTGTGATCGAGGTGTCGTCGTTGACGGCGCGGGTCGAGACCGCTGAGGCGGGTATCAGCACAAACGCTTCGGCGATAGCGACGGAGACTACCGCGCGGGGAACGGCAATCGACGCGGTTAGGGCGAGGACTGGCGGCGAGAGCCCGATCCCGGATTGGGATCACAGCGATGCCAACTTCTGGGGCGTGC
>JBCAXQ010000040.1:0-15350 GCA_038534015.1 Pseudomonadota bacterium
ACCGCGATGCGGCTGACGTCAAAATTCGCTGCGAGTTTTCCAACCGCTTGCCCTGGCGCATCACGCAACAAGTCAAGTATCTCGCGGCGCGTCCTGTGCGCCAGTGCATGAAAAACTTGATCTACATCTCGATCGGTAATCATGTAATTACATACTTACCCACCAGAATGGATGTCAAGTCTGTACATCTGTGTGAATCATAAGTTCCGTCAATTGAATGACAAAAGGAGTCATTCATCCATACCCCAGCGAATGACGACTAAGGGCCAACTATGCCCGGATCGGCGCTGAACCCTAACGACTGCAAATGCGCCCCTTCGAGTCCTTCGACGCATCTGAGATGACCGGCTCGAAATCGCCAGAAACAGCCATCCTACATGAGTTCATGAGTGACCGGCTTGGGGCGATTCTAAGCCGTTGAGATCGTCTTCGCTTTTGGCGAATAGAAGACTCTAACGCGCAATCTATGCCGCCCAAGACCTCGAATTTCAGGGTACCGATGTGCACGACTAGATGATCCGCACTGAACGGAATTTTGCGACTAAATGGGTGCGAGAACCACACCGAGCAGTATTGCGGCCCAGTGCATAGCCGCAGCAGTAACCACATGACCGTGCCAAACAGCCTTCGCCATATGCAGTGATTTATTGACGTAGAATATTACACCCGCGGTGTAGAAGACCCCACCTAGCAGCAGCAATAGTAGCGAAACCCAGTGCACTGCAGCAGTCAAAGGTAGCAACGCAACTACAACGATCCAGCCAAGTGCGATGTACATCGCGATCCAAAACTTGCGTGGCATTTTGAGATCCAAGAGTTTTGCAGTCACGCACAAGCCGACAATTCCCCAGATAACGCCGGTCATCGACCAGGACCACGCACCCGTGAGGCTTTGAGTTGTAAACGGCGTGTAAGACGCGCCGATCATGGTGAATATACCAATATGATCGAACTTGTTTCGCCCTGGTCGTTTTTGTGCTGGCGCGAAGTTGTAGGCGGTCGAAAACCCGAGCATCGCGATAACGCCTACGGCATACACGGAGATGGCGGCGATAAGTCCGCCTCGCCCTGTGGCGATGGCGAAGCCTAACATCACTCCGCCTCCTGCAATTGCCAATGTCAGCCCTACAATGTGCACGACGAGATCAGCGATCTTCGCTGCACTCGTTGGGTAATGGCGCGGCGGATACTGCTGTGTAGAGCTGGTCGCAATCTCGATCATAGAAAGACGTCTATCATGATCAATTCTCGACGATCTAACACCATATCCGATCGGTACCGGATTTGGCGCGCGCGCTTACCCGGCATTATCGCCGCTCCACGCGTGTATTGGAGTACATCGTTGCGACCGGCGGTGGAACGATTTTTCCTATTGTGATGAAGAGTGCTGCGCCAATCGAAAACAACGCCACGAAACCAGCCATGCTGATCCCAACTCCCGGCAATCCCAACTTATTCAAGTCCAGAAACGGATAGGGATAAGCCCCCGCGATGTACCCCGTTCCAACCGCCCAGACGCCGTAGGCTGCAGGATAAATCAGCCAAAACGGGATTGCTCTATAGGTCATTCTACGCTTGGGCGCATAAACAAGCCAATCGATCACGTACAGAATGGGTATTACGGTGTGCAACATTGTGTTGGTTGCTGCAGACCAACCTGCGCGTACCTGCAAGTCTGCTAACAAGAGGTGGTGAACGACCGCGACAGCGATAATGTATAGGGCGATAGCGGCGCGGGTCGCAGGTTTTTCGAAGAATTTTCGCAGCCCGTCTTCTGGTCCCAGAAGCACGGTTGAAAAAGCAAGGGCCACCAAGAACACGCTCAAGTGCGTAAAATAGCTCAAATAGTCGAGCAAGGCAGCGAAGTGGTTGGCATGTTCTCCACTGGTGGCCTCAACTATGTATTTCGCAACCAGCGTTGTCCACGCGGCGCTTGCTCCCGAAATTCGAAAAAATGTCCTCAGCTTCATGCGTTTAAGTTAGCATCATGCGAGGCTGATTTGCCAGTACGGCAATGGACGTCTCCCATCGGATGAAAGCAGGCACGCTTAGCATTGGTTCTAGGGCGTTCCAAGTCGCTGAGCCTTACGCCTTCTTTTGGCTCTAAACCGGATAGGCGCGCGGCATCAGATCATAGGGATGTTTCCAACCATCTGTTGTCGCGATGCGATCAATCCAGGCGTTGATATTTGGATAGCTACCCAAATTTTGCTCCAATTCGTCTCCGTAATAGAGATAACCGCACATCGAAATGTCAGCGATTGAGAGCGTTGGTGTGGCAATGAAATCTCTGTCGGCCATATGTTTTTCGACAATCTCGAGAGCGTTCTTTACTCTAACGCCCAGAAAGTCGGTTATTTCAGTGTCTCCGGTTTTCATAAAACGCAGGGCAAATCTACGCGTCGCCATATAGCTGGTGAATTTGTGATTATCGAATAATATCCAGCGCAAGATCTCATATTCTTCCTGCTTATTGGCAGGCCCGAACTGTCCGGCTTTTTCTGACAGATAATTTAGAATGACACCTGATTGCGACATGTGAAGATCCTTATGCACCAGCACCGGGACTTCGCCAAATTGGTTGATGTCTTGGAGAAATTTCGATGTTCCCATCTCACCATTAGGAAAATCGACCAAAATCGATGACCAGTCCAGACCGCACAATTCGAGCATCAGGGCTGCCTTATAGGCATTACCGGATTCAGCTAAACAGTGTAGTTGATATTCGCTCATATTCTTTAGCCCTGCAAATGGTGACCCATACGTTAGACAGAGGCTTACTATGTTCGCCTTTTACACACTCGCCGTTTTCGGACCTGACCAGCCAACGGGTCTGGCATCGTGTTTGATGGGTTGCTACGATCCATTTCATGCTAGATTTTGAGACGTGTAATTCCGCCCGGTTGAGGCGCGACCCAAGCTTTGACGGTAGGTTCTTTACCGCAGTCAAAACGACAAGAATCTACTGCCGTCCGGTCTGCCCCGCGAAACACTCCCTTACGAAAAATGTCAGCTACTACCCAACAGCTGCTGCGGCAGAGCGTGCAGGTTATCGCCCTTGTCTGCGCTGTCGTCCTGAGACAGCACCTTTCTGCGCCGCATGGAATGGAACCAGAACAACCGTTGAACGGGCTTTGCGATTGATCGAGGAGGGCGCTCTGGATGTTGGGAATGTCAATGATCTCGCAGATCGACTAGGCGTCGGTGCAAGACATCTATCTCGGTTGTTTGCCAAACATATAGGGGCATCTCCAATTCAAACGGCCCAAACCCTTCGAATCGGACGCGCCAAGAAACTGCTGGACACGACAACACTGCCTATTACAGACGTCGCCTTCCAAGCCGGTTTTGGCAGCGTGAGGCGTTTTAACGCGACCTTTTCAAAACTCTACGGACGCTCACCTTCCTCGATCCGCAGGCCAAAATTATGACCAAATTTGACTATATTGTAATGCGCTGAAGCCAGAATCGATGCCGGCCTGACTGCTTGCGTTTACAGTCTACTCTTCGATCAATCGCGTGTGGACGTTAATACGCGAACAAAAAGCGGTATAAACGAGTGTCCGCTTTCAGGCGTTTTAAGGCGCATAGCTTATGGCTTGTTTTGCGCCCTCTGCAAATCTGGGGGGGGGGGTCGATTTGGATGACGTGTATTCAAGCCGTCCATCTCTCGCTCGTTCCGTTTGAGTAGGCGTTTACGGGCCCGGCGCAGGGGGTATAACTTGATCCTCGTTCAGCAACCCCGGGTCAATCTGTGTGCGGAGCCTTTGCAGGCCTGACACCTGCGATTATGCCGGCGTCATCAAGTAGCAAAGACAATCTTGGCGAATAACCTGAAGGTCAGACGTGATCATCGCCGGGACGATGCCTGCGCCAAGATATATGACGCCGCGATCGAAACCGAAGAACTCGGGCGTTAGATCGCCGCCATGCTCGTCAAGCACGCGCAGGGGCAGGGAGGTGCAGTGCGTCTCGCCCCAGGTGGTGCCGGCCTGCATCGTCTTGAAGTTCATGGCCTCAAGATCCGGCCGCAGCGAAAGATCGACGTCCGGTCGGCCGAAGGCGAATGAGCAGTCCGGGTCCACGACGACCCGGCCGACAGTCTGGTAGAGGTCCAGCGCACCGGGCTCAGGCGGGTGACCCGCGAACGCATCCAGTCGGAGCACGGCGTCGACCAGGCGGATCGCGGCCGCCACGCCATCGGGGTCGCCGCTCTGGCCGCATTCGACCGTGACCGCCGGGCAAAGCTGCGCGAAGGCGACAGATTGGGTCGTGCTCGGATTGAGATAGAACACCCCGATCGGCGCGAACATGGCGGCGAGTTGCAAGTCGGCAGGCCGAAGCGCATTGACGCAGCCATAAAGCGGGTTCGCACCCGTATTGTTGTGAATATCGATGCTCGCGAAGACGTCCGCGCCGCGAGCGATCGATACCACTTCGCGGGCAAGGTCGTGATAAGGGCCCGAACCATGGGCCCAAATCCTGTTGAAATCGGGCTGGCTTTCGAGAAAGCGCGCACCCTGTTGCGCTGCGGCGACATTTCCGACGAAGATCATTAGGCTGCGGGGCGGCGGGTGCGATCCATAGGTTCGCTGGAGATGCTGCAGCACGGTGAAGCTCGTTGTTTCATTGCCGTGCAGGAGTGTGGAAACGAAGACCGGCTCCGGCTTGTCACCAGCAATGGAGATCAAAGCCGGGTTCGGGAAGACCCGGCGGATCTGGTCCGGTGTGACGGCGGCGATCGCTTCCGGCAGATGATCAAGACGATCGAGCTTCAATCTTTGTCCGCCTATACGGTCCAGGTGTGAACAGGTGCGCCCGTCGTCTGCCAGTCGATATAGCGCTCTGTCAGCGCCTGAAGGTTCGGGCCGTTGCAGTCTACGAAACTGCGCTGCCAATCGGTCCCGGTCCGTCCGCTTCGAATGCGCGGGACAAGCACGTCGGCAAAAAGCGCGTCGAGATCGGCGGCATCCACGCCCGCCTGGTCCAGCGCCTCGCGCGCTGCAGGGATCAGGCGCTCCAGAAGCAGGGACTGGACGCTGACACGCTTGCCTTCCCACAGCACGTCAGCACCAAGCCCGTCCCTTGCACAGGTGTAAAAGTTCGCGCGCGCATCCTCGAACGGCGTGAGATGCTCGGGCGGAACGTCCGCTTGGCCGAGCGACAGGACCAACCCATGGCACAGGGCCAGATTGGCCACCGTATCGATCATGCTGGGGCCTGCGGGCATAACCCGGTGCTCGATCCGCAAATGCGGCGCGCCTTGGCCGTCAAAGCCGAGGATCGGCCGGACCCAGCGCCAGATCGTGCCATTCTGCAGGCGGAGATGCGGCAGGGTCGCCGTGTCGGCCTGAAGCGCCGGCAGGAGAGCAGGATAGCTGAGATTCTCGAGAAAGAGCTCGAGGAAGGTGTGACGGAGATATCCCGTACCAAGCGTGACACGGCGCACGTTCCGGCCCGCGGCGTCTCGAAACCCGTCAAGATCGGTCGCTTGTTCAAACGCAGGGATGCGCGTTTCTGCCCAAAGCGACTTGCCATAGAGGAAGGGCGAATTGGCGGTTGCAGCGACGAGGGGACCGGCTGCGAGCACTGCGGCATTGTATAGCCGGACGGCGTCGTCCGGATTGAACTTAAGATGCGCCTGGAGCGACGTACAGGCGGCCTCAAGCATGATGTGATCGCAGCGATAGTCTAACCTGTCCTCGCCTTCGATACGCACATGGAGCGGTTCCTGTCCGCGCCGTCTGAAGAGTTCGGCGTTCAGAGCGCGATAGCGGTTCGCATCCGACATCCAGGCCGGCTGAAGCATTTCGTCGCGAACGGTCGGCAGGATGCCGATGGCGACTGGTTTGAGATCAAGCATGGCGGCGGCCTGCTCGCACTTGCGCCAGGTCGCGTCGAGCTCGGTCCGGGTTTGCGAAAGGACGCCGCCTTCGAGGGGATGCGGCGGTGCATTGAGCTCGACATTGAAGCGTGAGAGTTCAGCGACGACATCTGGGTCATCAAGCGCGGCGAAGAACTCATCGTTGCGAGGGGACGGAAGATGATTGCGGTCGATCAGCCAGGCTTCCAGTTCGAGCCCTACTGTAAATGTCGAAGAGATGTCGAATGCTTGTTCGTCGAACCAGCGCTTCAGCGTGTTCGTTTCCTGGCGCAACGAATCGCGGAAGGCGCGGTGGTCTTCATCAGTGAACTGCGCACGGTCTATGTCCTGACCCATATGTCTCCCCAGCACTCGCTGACTTTGATCCGCTTTCGGTTTTCGCCTGCGCCCGCGTTCATGGCGCGACCATTACGAACAGGCTGTAAGCTGCGAACGTAGCCGCGCTGACCGCGCCGAGCCAAGGCGCGAAGTCCGGCGCGGAGTACCCGTCATAGCTGTCCTCCCGTTTCCGCTTCACGCGGATCAGGGCGATGTTGACCAGTGCAAAAACGGTCAAGAGAAGAAACGAGGTCGCCTTCGCAAGCAGACCAAGTGGAAAAGCGCTCGTCGTCAGGATCAGGGCCATGATCAGAACGGTTGCCCTGATCGGCGTCCGGGTCGTCTTATTGACCGCGCCGAGCCACCGCGGGAGCAGATCCTGGTTCGATAAGCCATAAAGGACCCGCGATGCCATGACGATCTGGACGAGAGCGCCGTTGGCGACGGCGAACATGGCGACAAGGCCAATCGCTTGCGGCGGCCAGTCTGAGACGTGCGAGAACACCAGGGCCATCGGCGCGTCGCTTTCGGCCAGGTCGTCGATCGGTGTCGTTCGGACAGCGATCCAGGAGATCGCCCAGTAGATCGCGCTGGTAATGGCAAGGGCGGTGAAGATGCCGATTGGCAGCGCGCGGCGAGGTTGGCGCACCTCTTCGGCAATGTTCACCATGTCCTCAAAACCAATGAATGCATAGAAAGCCAGAACGCTTGCCGTCAGGACGCCCGCCACTGGGCCATGGCCGGGAGAGACGAAAACCGGTTGGGCGACAGGCTCTGTTGCTAGCCCAAGACCAATGACGACGAGTAGAGCGCTGGCTTCGACCAGCGTGATCAGCGCCACCGCTGTCAGCGACTCGCCAATCCCCCAGACTGCCAGTCCGCCAAGCACGGCTGCGAGCACCAGGATCACGACAAGATCCGGCGCAGCGAAGAAGGGGTCTGCGTATCCGACAAAGCCGCGGAGCATCACGCCGGACGATACGACGCCCGACAAGACGATCAGCAATCCGACGAGACGAGACAGATAAGGGCTTGAGAATCCGGCCGAGATATACACCGCCTCGCCAGCAGACTTTGGATGTCTCGATGCGAACTCTGCGTAACTCGCGCCTGTCAACGCAGCCAGGGCCGAGGCGACAAGGAAGGCGAGCGGTGCCAGCACGCCCGCTGTTCTGGCGACCTCGCCAATCAAGGCGTAGATGCCCGCCCCAAGCATGGTGCCCACGCCGTAGAGCACAAGCAGCGGCGTAGAGATGGAACGCTCCAGTGTGGCACCTGATCCGTTCGCGTGCGTCAAACCCCTTGAACCTCCGCCGACTACAGCCCGCAAAATCGCGCCCGCGCAGAGGGATCGCAAATCAGACGCGTGGACACGCTGCGCTAGCTTCCCGCCTGGGCGCAATGCATCCTTGATCAGTATCAATCCAGAGTTCAGCGGCGAACCAGTAGAGCGGTGTTGGACTAAGGCGAGGTCTCGTCAAATTCAGGACCGTGGCGAAACAGAGATATTGATCGCTATGGGCAGCCATCCCTCATCCAACGGCTGATGCACCAGCCCCCCTCCCGGTTCGGGCGGGTTGGTCGTCTGAGCTATGTCTGCAATTACGCCGGTTCCTGCCGACCGACGCGACGTCGACGACCGGTACGAAGTCGCCGAGAGCGGCTATTGAGGTTCACTTTGCCAGTGTTTGTAGATGGCACTAGTTTGGCCGTTCACCATGAATGAGGGAGCGGCATGGGTTTCTGGCGGATCGTCCTGGCTATAGGAGCGGTGTTGGCGCTGGCCGTGTCTGCGGCGGCTTTTCTGATTTTCTCAGACAAGGATGCGCCGGAAGCTTTTCTAGAGGACGACCCGGCAATCCGCGCCCATCCAGACTATCCGGTGCGGATAGCCAGTATCGGCGATCTGGAAGACGACGTCATCGTGGAACGGGATGTTTGGGTCACCCTGCGCGATGGCACGCGGGTGTCGGCCAACGTCTTCCGACCGGACGAGCCTGGGCACTATCCAGTGGTCATGGCGTTTACGGCCTATGACAAAAACAAGGGCCCGGACCAGTATCCAAAGCTGTTGCGCAATGCGCTTCAGCCCGACTTCAATCTTGGAACCTTCACGGTTAGTCCTTGGACCTCGTGGGAAGGGCCAGACCCGGCCTTCTGGGTCCCGAACGGCTACGCTGTCATTTATGTGGACTCGCGCGGCTTCGCATCGTCTGAAGGCAAGCCCAGCACTCTGTCACAACAAGACCGAGACGACTTTTACGACGCCATCCAATGGGCGGGGACACGCGACTGGAGCAATGGCAATGTTGGCCTGACCGGGGTCTCCTATCTTGCGATTTCTCAGTGGGTGGCCGCGAGCGGCAACCCACCGCACCTGAAGGCGGTCATTCCATGGGAGGGACAGTCAGACAGTTACCGTGAAGTCCTTTATCATGGCGGTATTCCGGAAACAGCGTTCACGGATTTCTGGCTACGCAAGATGCGATCCGGCGCGAATGGCAGCCCCTTGCCGCCGCCGGCCATCTTCCGGTTCGCGCACAAACGTCCCGGTCTGATGCGCCAGGTACAGCAGCGACCAAGCACAGCGTCCGGTATCGATCTGTCAGAGATACAGGTTCCAGCCCTGATCGCAGCAACCTGGTCCGACCAGGGACTGCACACGCGCGGCTCCTTCGAAGGATACAAGCAGATCTCATCCAGCCAGAAATGGCTCTTCACCCATGGCCGGTCAAAGTGGGATGTCTATTACAGCCAGGAGGGTTTGGCCTTCCAGAAGACCTTCTTCGACCGTTTCCTAAAGGGGATCGACAATGGCTTTGATAGCCGGCCATCAGTCCGTATCGAAGTCAGAGAATCCTTGACCAACTACGACGTGCGTTACGAAGACAGTTGGCCTCTTGCGGGGACCGACTACCGGAAACTCTATCTTCACGCAGGAACCAAATCCCTCACGCCGCAGCAAGCTGATGCGGCTGGAGCCGAGCGCTATGATTGTCGAACCGGCCAGGCGGTATTCTCCCACACATTCAGCGAAGACACCGAACTTACCGGCAATATGAAACTGAAGCTGTGGGTTTCGATCACGCAGGGCGCGGACATGGACCTTTTTGTCGGTGTCGACAAACTCGACCGAGACGGCGAGATCGTCCATTTTTTCGCCAAGACCGGCTACACCAAGGGGCCCGTCGCGATGGGATGGCTCCGCGCGTCTCAGCGGGCGCTTGATGCTGAAAAATCCAGACCCTGGCAGCCGGTGCTCCTGCACGAGGATCCCCAGCCGCTCTCGCCAGGGGAAATCGTTCCCGTCGAGATTGAAATCCTGCCCAGCAGCACGCTATTTCGAGCGGGTGAAACCCTTCGGCTGACCCTTCAAGGCAGGGACTTGTTTGATCACCCGGCGCTGGCGCATGACTACGCGGTGAACCGGGGCGAACACCTCATTCACACAGGTGCCGAGTATGACTCGCATCTTTTGGTGCCCGTGATCCCGGAACCGTAAATCGCGGCATCCTACGGGCCTGGTCTCGCCGAGAGCGATCTTGGGCGTTCGCGCGGCGAGCGCCGCGTCTGAATGACGATGGGAAATCGCAAGCCCGTCATCGCCGGGCGCTCTGCCCTGTCTAAGCGAATACGTAGGTTCCCGCAGTTGAAATCTCGCTGGGATGTGCTGCGTTCTGAGGATTAGAGACCGACCGGAGCCTCGCGTGAGGCGGAAAACAAGGGATGGGGACAATGGCGACAGAAGCAGCGGATAAACAAAAGCCTGAGAGCGAATATGTCGACGTCCTAATCGTCGGTGCCGGCATTTCAGGCGTGGGCGCGGCCTATCATTTGACGGACCAATGCCCGGAAAAGAGCTTCCTCGTTCTTGAGAAGCTTGAGAGTTTCGGCGGCACGTGGCTCTGGCACAAGTATCCCGGCATTCGGTCCGATTCCGACCTCTACACGTTCGGGTATCGCTTCAAACCGTGGACCGGCGTTCCGATCGCCGAAGCCCATGAGATCCTGAGCTATATGGGCGAAGTGATTGAAGACAATGATCTGGCGCAGCACATCCGCTACCGTCGGCAGATTGTCTCGGCCGACTGGAGTTCGCGCGATCACCTCTGGACGGTGCGCGTCCGCAATCTGGACACCGGCGAGATAAGCCAGGTGAAGGCCAATTTCCTTTGGATGTGCCAAGGCTACTATAACTACGAACAGCCCCACACGCCCGACTGGCCTGATATGGAGACGTTCAAGGGCGAGATCATCCATCCGCAGATCTGGCCGGAGGATGTGGACCTCAAAGGCAAGCGCGTGGTTTGTATCGGGTCCGGCGCGACGACGGCCACCTTGGTGCCCGCCATCGCCGAAGAGGTGGAGCATGTCACCGTGCTGCAACGGTCGCCGACCTACTTCATTCCGGGGCGCAACGAGAACGAACTCGTCAACGAACTCAGGGCCATTGGGATTGACGAGGAGACGATCCACCGGGTCGCCCGCCAGAAGGTCCTCTACGACCAGCACGAATTCACGCGCCGCTGCCTGGAGGAAACCGAGGCGGCCACGGCCGAACTCCTCCAAGGGGTGAAGGACTTTCTGGGCGAAGACTATCCGATTGATGAGCATTTCACCCCGCATTACCGGCCTTGGCGTCAAAGGGTGGCGTTTGTTCCGGACGGGGACCTGTTTCAGGGCATCGCGTCCGGAAAGGCGAGCGTCGTCACAGACGAGATTGAGCGCTTCACCGAGACTGGAATCCTGACAAAGAGCGGCGAGCACCTGGACACCGATGTCATCATCACCGCCACCGGATTCGACCTGTCGGTGCTGGGCGACATTCCGTTCAGCGTTGACGCCGAGCCGATCGACTTCTCGAAAACGGTCACCTATCGCGGGATGATGTTCACCGGCGTTCCGAACATGGCCTGGGTGTTCGGCTACTTCCGCGCATCTTGGACGCTGCGAGTGGACATTATGGGCGATTTCATTTGCCGGCTGCTGAAGCATATGGACGCCAAGAACGTCACTGAGGTGAACGTCGCGTTGCGCGCGCAAGACAAGGACATGGAGATCCTGCCATGGATCGATCCGGAGAATTTCAATCCCGGCTATCTAATGCGGTCGATGCACCTTCTGCCCAAACGGGGCTCAAACGACATCTGGCAGCACACGCAGGATTATTGGCGCGAGAAGGACGAGCTGCCCAATATCGATCTGGATGGCGAAGAGTTCGTATACTCAGGCGAAGGCCAGCCCGAGCGAAAACGTGACGCCGCTTAAGGGTTGTTTGAAGCCGGCGCACCGCTTCGCCGGTCTTGATCCAGACCCGCTCACGACGCCTTACTCGCTTCAGCGAGACGTGGCCGCACCGCGGGCAGTGGCGCATAAGGCCTGAGTATCTGGAAGGGGCCAAGGCTCGCCTTACGCCTCCAGATCCCTAACGTCTCAAAATGCGCCCGTAGGAGCCGAAAAGACGGACGTCTCCTTCCGGCGGCGGAGCAGACATAACAGATCAGCAATTGAGCGACAGGAACTCGCCAGAAACGATCGTTCGTCAATGCATATCAAGTGTCGTTTGACGGGATTCACAAACGGATCAACCAAAAACTCTTTAGGTCTTTTGTCAGATGGAGATTCAAAAATCACCAGCGCCGCAGACGCCGAGCTTCCTTTTAGAAGACACGGAAATTATCCGATTGTTACGAAGCCAATAACAAGGCTCAAAAGAGAAAGGCCTCCAAGCCCAATAGCCAGCTTAGCCGCGCCGGGTGTAGGGTGGTCTTTGCTTAGGACTTTAGCCAAAAAACCGAGGACAAGCGCCGCTACAGACCCTATGATACCAAAGACTTGTAAGCCGAGTACAGCCATGCCGCCATTGTTGAAAGCCGCGTAAAACATTGCGGCCATACATATCGCGCCACCGATCGCCAGAGCGGCTGAAATATAACTGATAACCTTATGCATCGTGAAAGTTCCTCAATTTAAAACTGCTCATCCAATTCCCCGAAACAGTCGATGTATTTCGCCCTAGGTGCATGAAAATCGATGATTATCTTCTGTTAAGCTTTACGTCACATTTTGCCGCCAATCTAGTCATAGAGAATATCCCAAAATCGCCCGAGAAGAGGTGCTTTTCTTATGTCGCCTCCTGACCCTTAAGAGCCGAAGAGACGGACGTTTCCTTTTGGCGGCGATGCCGACAATATCGGGCGCTTAAAAACGTCCTGAAATGGCCTCTGATCTTAACTCGAAACTACCGATCTATTGCAGGCAGGTCGAGCTTGGCGCGTTCAGCGTTGAGGTGGGTGTAATAGTCATCAAGCAGCTTGTGGCCACGTGGATGTTCGCTCAAGCTGAGGATGTCGATCCAGTCTTCGAAGAAGATGTTTGTGATCGCGGGTTCGGCGGCTCGGTCGAAGGCATCGAACGCTTCGTCTGTTTGCCCTCTCAGAGCGAGGTATGCGCCGCGATCAACCCATTCATTGCTATCATTATAGCCGTTGGCCCGGCGAAACTCGAGCACCTCGTTCCAACAGGCGATGACCAACTCAAATTGTTCGGTCCGACCAAGCTCCTTGTATGCCGCCACGACTGAAAAATGTGGATAGTCCTGATCGGAGCATGGCTCTACGCCGTCACTTGCTGGCCATTCTGGGGCAAGCGTGTCTGCGATGAGTTGCCAATCGCGATCTGTGGCGGCGAGGTCGATTGCGCCTGCGCGAAGCTGACCGCGAGCCGAGCCGGAGGCGAGAAAGGGCTGCAATTGATCCAGCGCCTGATCCGCGTTTCCTGTTAAACCAAGTACAAAGATCGAAAAGATCGGGCTGCCCAAAGACATCACCTTTTCGTACTCTCGTACAATCATGTAGGAAAATCCAAGTTGGTTGACGGTGGCCTCAGCGTTGGGTGTTTCTCTATACGCATGTTCAGCGGTACGTACGCTATCAGCCCAGCGCCCTTCCTCAGCGAGCACCAATGCATCATACAATGCCGCCGAAAAACGCCCCTGCACGTCCGGAAACTCAGTTTTGACAAAATCCATCGTGCGTCGCGCCTCATCCAGGCGTCCGGCCTGCAACAAGTAACGCACAAGATTGTTGTGTTCTGGCGCGCTGCGCGGGTTGAATTCTCGCTCTTGCTTCAGAACGGCAATCGCCTCGTTAAGCCGTCCACTTCTATCGAGCAGGACGGCATAATTGTTCAAGCCCACATTCGGCTGTAACTCGGCAGCCTCTAAATAGGCTTCCTCCGCGCCCGGGAAGTCTCCGCTAAACTGGCGCATCAGCCCGATACGCATCCAGACCTGTGGACTTTCGGGGGCCAATGACAGCGCTTTTTCCAGCAAAGGCTCAGCGATGGGAAGGACTTCGGTCATCGGTCTGCTGCCGTGCACGCCGCCAGCATCAGAATTGAGCAGTTCCACCCCGGCGAGCCCCGCATAGGCAACGGCATAATCAGGGTCTATTTCAATCGCTTGTCGGTAAAGCGCAGATGCTGCTTCGAGATTTGACACAGAGTAGGTCGAGTTGACCTCGCGTGCTCGTAGCACAAGATCATAGGCGACCGGATCAACCCTGGCGACGCCCACTTGGTCCACGTCACCCATGATCCGGCCCCGCAACTCGTCCAATATTCGGTTGGAAATATCGTCCTGAATGGCGAAGACATCGTCGAGATCCCGGTCATAGGTCTCCGACCAGATGTGGAACCCGTCCTCGGCGCGAACCAACTGGGCCGTGATCCGCAACCGTGTGCCCGATTTGCGCACAGAGCCCTCAAGCACATGCGCCACTGACAGCGCGTCGGCGATCTGGGTGATGTCCTCATTGCGGTCCTTGAAGGAGAATGATGATGTGCGGCTCGCGACTTTCAGGCCATCGACTTGCGCCAGCACATTCAGCAGTTCTTCGGACAAACCATCGGAGAAGTATTCCTGATCGCTCGTATCTGAAAGATCGACAAAAGGCAGCACAGCGATGGACGCTGGGTCGGTATCGGAAGGGTCGATGTCCACTGTGACCGCGTTACCGTTTTGTCCGGTGGAGTGGGTGGTAAGTTGATAACCGACGGCGATCGTCACCAGCACCAGCCCGGAAATCATTGCCAGATCAAGAAATTTGAACGCCGGTCTATCATCTGTTCCATTCGGTGATGTTGAGCGTTTCACGCCGTCCGGCGTAATCTCAAATGCCCAGGCCAACAGCAGCGCGATCGGAAACCCAAGTAGAAGGGTGGAGACAATGACCGTGTCGAACCAGCTCGGTAGATTCAGCGATGTTTCGAGCGTCACTGAAATTTGCGCCATAAGCCAGCCAACGACCGCATAGGCGCCGGCCACCCGAAACACATTCCGACGCCGCAATTCGTTGATAATGCTCAGCATCCGTCCCTCGATTCCTTGTTCGAGGGGTTAGCACAGGCAAGTCGGACTAAGAAGTTTAACAGGGTCCAATGCGCGCTGGCCCAATGACTGCCTATTGCAGGCATTGCCACGCGTCATTGGGAGACTTGGGAGAAATGACCCCTCTGGGCGTTTCAGACTGGGCGTTTCAGATCGTCGGCAAGCGTAAATTCAATCTGGCATGCGTAAATCTGTTCCTGCTGTCGTAGCGGCAAAAGGGGGCCAATTGCCGCCGCCCCCAAACAAAAGGCTTGTGCCTCCTCCTCAGCCTTAGGAGCTTAAAACAGGTGATGTCTCCTCTCAGCTGCGAAGGAGACGGTAGCAAGCGTCCTAAACCACTCCCCAAAGCAGACTCTCACCAATTTTCCAGAGCTTCGGATATGTGCAGGGTGTCTTCGAATTCGATGCCGAGATGGCGATTGGTACGTTCGATTGTCATTCCCCCGTACTCGACCTCTTCATCCGGCTCGGGGGGGGACTTGCCTCGGGCTGCTCTGCCCGCCGGATGCCGAACATGAAAGCCAGCGATGCGAGATACATGACAATGCCAACCATCAGACTGCCGTTCGCAAAGGTGGAATAGGTTGCGCGGCCCTCAGCAGAGATAATGGTTATTCCGGGAAGCATGATCTCGCCTGCCGCCTCCGCGTCGAGCGCCGCCTGTGTGAGGCGCGCCATATCAGTCGCCGTTGTGAAAATCCCCAGCAGGGTGACGGTATAGGCAATCGTGTAAAGGGCAATGAGGATTAAGAGCATGCG
>JBCAXQ010000041.1:0-15220 GCA_038534015.1 Pseudomonadota bacterium
CCCTGGGTCCCGATCTCCGCCTGCACCGAAAACCGTGATCAGCCTGCCTCCTGACGCTTCATCCACATGCGGGCGCAGAGCGGCAATCGCCGCCTCAAGTGCATCCGGAGTGTGCGCGTAATCGACATAGACCGGCGCACCTGCCTGGGTGATCACCGCGCGCTCAAGTCGCCCACGTACAGGTTGAAGTCGACCCACCGCATCAAACACCTGGCTTGGCGCACTGCCTGTTGCCAGGGCAAGCCCGGCAGCCACCAAAGCATTCGCCACCTGGTAGGCTCCTATCAGTGGCAGTCTGATCGTATGGACAGTGCCTTCATACTCGACGGAGAGCATCTGGCCAAGCTGAGTCGCTTCGCGATCGACAAGGCGGAGGAACGCCGCTGAATCGCCCCCCACCTTGCCGACACTGAGCACGCGCAACTTGGAGGACATGGCGTGCTCTATGGTGCGGCGGGTCCACTCGCAATTGTCCCCACCATCCCATATGATCGCGGCCGCACCTGGCTTAAGAACTTCATCGAACAGCCGCATCTTCGCCGCGAAATACTCGTCCATCGTCGCGTGGTAATCGAGATGATCGCGGCTGAAATTGGTAAAAGCGGCCGCAGATACCGGCACACCTTCATTGCGATATTGCGAGAGGCCGTGGCTAGACGCTTCATAGGCGACGTGGCTCACACCTTCGCGCGCCAACCCGCTCATATTGGAAAGGAAGGTGACAATGTCCGGCGTCGTCAGACCGGTCGAAACGCTTTCATCCGGAGTGGTCACACCCAACGTTCCGATGCTGGCCGCGCGCTCACCACACATCCGCCATATCTGGCGGGTCATTTCAACTGTCGAAGTCTTTCCGTTGGTTCCGGTAACCGCGACGATCGTTTCGGGCACAGGCGAAAAGAAGCTTGCGGCAAGCTGTGCGAAGGTCTGACGCGGTTGTTCGCTCGCGATATGCAACGCGCCTTCCACCTTTGCCTCAGGCCTGGTGACGACTGCAACAGCGCCTGCTTCAACCGCGGCCGGGATCACCTCTTCGGCGTTAAAGACCGCACCGCGAAATGCCCCAAACACGTTGCCTGGCGCCACTTTGCGATGATCGATTGCGAAGCCTGTTACGCTGGTTTCGCCATCCGCATCGCAGGGAACCCCCGCCCGCTCTGCCAGCCCCGCGAGCTTCATTTTCGGCCCTCAACCAGAAAACGAAGGTCGCTGATATCCACATCGCGGGTGCTGTCCGGGCGCACTCCCAGGATCGGACCGATACGCGGAACCAAGCGGCCAACGATGGGCGCGGCGTTGAAGGCAGCGGTGCGCTGGAATGAGCTGGCCATGGTTCCTCGCGGCTCATCCAGCACAGTGACGATGACGTAGCGTGGACGATCCATCGGAAATGCGGCCGCGAATGAGGAAATCAGCTTGGTCTTGCTGTATCGGCCGCGGTAAACCTTCTCGGCCGAACCAGTCTTGCCGCCAACTCGATAACCGTCAGCATCAGCGCTGCGCCCGGTGCCATACATAGAAATCATCCGCAGCAATTGCCGCATGCGCGACGAGGTGGAAGCCTTGAACACACGTTTGCCGCGCGGCGCGTCGCCTGCTTCGAGTTTGTGCAAGGTGGCCGGTCGCCAGATTCCCCCGTTGACCATCGCAGCGTATGCGCTTGCGAGGTGCAGCGGCGTAACCGAAAGACCGTGGCCATAGCTGACAGTCATATTGGTGATCCGGGACCATTTTTCGCCGGGCCAAAGCGGCATTCCACGGGCTGGCAACTCAATATAGGGCCGCTCATGCATGCCCAGTTCCATCAGCACCCTGCGCAAGTTTTCCGCGCCGAGCTGATCAGCCACGCGCATGGTCACTGTGTTGGAGGAATAGGCAAGCGCTTGCGGAATGTTGAGGCCTGCGCCCTTATCTTCAAAGTCAGCAAGGATGCGCTTGCCGATCTTGACGGGGCGCGCATTCCAGACCTTCGAAAAGTCGCGGATCACGCCTGCATCGATACCTGCGGCGATTGTCAGCGGCTTAAACGTTGAACCGAGCTCGTAAACCTGATTGGTCACGCGGTTCATCATGTTCTTCGCGCCCTCCTCATCGATCTTGTTCGGATCGAATTCTGGCAGCGAGGCAAGACCCATCACTTCGCCGGTGTCCACATCAAGCACGATGCCAGCCGCGCCAATCGCATTGGTTGCGAGCATACCTCTGCGCAGCTCATCTTCGAGTGCACCCTGAACTCGCATGTCGATCGACAGCGGAACAGGCTCTGAGCGTAGCGCCGGATCGCGCAGTTGTTTGTCCAGCACAGCCTCCATGCCGACCCGACCGTGGTCATCCGCGGCGACATAGCCGAGCACGTGTGAGGCCATGGACCCTTGTGGATAGTGTCGATCGGTTTCGCGCGGGATCTGCAGCGCGATTTCGCCGATCGACTGAACCTGGTTCGCATCTTCCGGCAAGACCCGGCGACGCAGATAGCCGGGCCGCCCGGAAGCCAGACGCTCCGCGGTTTCCGATTCGCTGATTTCAGGGAAGATTGCTTTCAGATCGGTCGCCACATCCTGAGGGGAGCGGACCAGAGGAGAACCTCCATCTCCCATAGCCGTTGGGGCATACCACAGGGCGTAGGCCGGAAATGCACGCGCGAGAGGCAAGCCGTTGCGATCGGTGATCTCGCCACGCGGAGGGAGCAATTGTTCGGCCAAGCTGGATTTCGACGGAGCGTGCCCGGCAAAGCCGAGATAGGCAATCCTCAGGACCGCAGCTGCCGCGACCAATGAAAAAATCAGCGCAATCCAGAGCACGCGCCAGCGCGCCGTCAACAAGGAGCGATAGCGCAGGTTGACGAGCCGGATACGGCCAGCGGGAATAGCCGGGCGAGCCGCGTATGCGGTCATTCAGCTGAATCTCCCGCTGTAACGCTGGCAGGGGCACCTGTGCGGGCCTGGGCTGCGCGGATCGGCGAAGCTTCGATCAGCATATCGCCAAAGGCTTCTGCAAAATCCGTAACGGGCTCTTTTTCCACGGTTGCAGAAGCTAGCGTGATCGGCTGGCCGGTAATCGGGGAAACCATTTCACGGTCTTGTGCCGGCGCGTTTGCGTCAGCGCGTGCCACCCGGATCGGGTTGGGAGCGCCAGGGGCCTGCGGTAGCCCGAGGCTGGCAAGCTGCCGTTCGCTTTCGAAGTACTGATCGGGACGCGGCGCCTCATAGCCGAATTCGACCGTGTTCCAGTTGGCCAACTGGCGTTGACTGGCGCGAGTCTGGAATTCGGTTTCGAGGACAAGCGTCTCACGCTCAAGCGCGACGATTTCTCGCTCCGCCAGCAGCACCTCGCTTTTGACTGCATGCACGCGGAAACTAAGCGCAAGGTATAGGCCTACGCAGATCATGAGGACGGCGAGCCAGCCCATTTGCCGGAGACGGGAACCGGATACGATCATGCTGCCTCCTTTCTGGCAGGCGCGTCGGTGCGCAGGGCGTGACGCAGGACCGAAGAACGCGACCGGGGATTGCGTGCGATTTCGGTTTCAGTGGGACGAATGGCTTTTGAAACGCGTTCGAAAACAGGCGGCGGTCCAGCAACTTCGCCGGGCAGGTGACGAGAAATCGCCCGTCCAGCACCACTGGCTTCCCGCAAGAAGCGTTTAACGATGCGGTCTTCGAGACTGTGAAAGCTGACAACGGCGAGTCTGCCTCCGGCACGGAGCACTTGCTCTGCCGCCGCCAAGCCTTCTCGCAATTCACCGAGTTCATCGTTCACATGGATGCGAACCGCCTGAAAACTCCGGGTTGCCGGATCTTTCTTGTCATGTGGCTTATGGCCCAATGCTTTGCGCACCACGCGGGCGAGGTCACCGGTCGTCTCAAGCGGGCGCGCGGCAATGATCGCGCGCGCTACCCGGCGCGATTGGCGCTCTTCCCCATATTGATAGAGCACATCGGCAATAGAATCGGCATCGGCACCGTTGAGAAAATCGGCGGCGCTGTCGCCCTCCTGGCTCATCCGCATATCGAGCGGACCGTCGGCGCTAAAGGCAAAGCCGCGCTCTGCCTGATCCAATTGCATCGACGACACACCGATATCCATCGTCACGCCATCAACACGAGCGACGCCTTCTTCAGCCAGCGCACCCACCATGTCGGAAAAGCGCCGCGAATGAAGCACAAGGCGCGGAGGGGAACTACGCGCTTCACTCCATTCGCGGCCATCAATGATCGCGCTAGGATCGCGATCAAAGGCGTGAACGATTGCGCCGCGATCCAGCAGCGCACGAGAATAGCCGCCGGCCCCAAAAGTGGCATCGACGATCACATCGCCGGGTCGCGGATCAAGCGCGGCAATTACTTCTTCCAGCAGGACAGGAATGTGTGGAGCGTTGGGGGCGGTCATTTCTTTCGCCCCTTGTTCGCAGCTTCGTCCATCAAGCTCATGCAGGCGGCCTGAGCACTGGCCCATTGCTCACCCATTTCGGCTAGCTGTGCAGGGTTCCAGATAGTGAAAAAGCGCCCGCCACCCTGAAAGTACAGCCCGCCTTCTATCCCGACGAGCTTGCGCAGATGTTCCGGCATGATGAAACGGCCGCTATCGTCGAACGGAACCTCAATGAACCCGAAAAGCTGCATCGCGCGCAAGTCACGGTCAAAATCGAGGTCGCGCTTGATCGCGCGCTCTTCTTCTTTTTCAATCTGGTCTTCGAGTTCGGCTTTGCGTGAGAGGCCAAAGCCAGTGAGGCAGTTCCAGCGCTCATGTTTGGCCAGGCACAGGATCCGCCCTTCCGAGCTTTCCTTCACTGCTTTCCGGAACAGGGGCGGGAGCACAAAGCGGCCCTTATCGCCGGAAGGCGAATAGGCTTGGCCACTGTACCCTGCGAAAGACACCGGTCTTCCTCCCCGAATTCCCACTCGCCCGGAATTGCCCGGACAACCTCCATCCAAACACACCTTCCCCGTTGCCGCCCGCGCGCGAACGCAAGCAGCGCGCCGACCAACACAGGCGGCGCAACACAAACCGGCATGTTTGATGGAACCCGTACATATCGGGGAACCAAGCGGGTGAAAAGGGAATTTTACGGGATTTCGCGGGAAAACCCGTCAGATATTTGATTTAATTGAGTTTTATTGAACCCTCATCGCTTGATCAGCTGGCGAGGCAATCAAACTATCCTTTCCAAAAGACTGATTTCCCGCGCGAATCCGGATGAGCGAGTCGCAACGCCCCAAGAAATCCGTGCAGTTCCCGCAAATTCCCCGAAGTTCTCGATCATTGGAATGCGTAGTCCAAAAGAGCGTTAATTGCTGAGTGATCTTCACCAACGGGACCAACGTGTTCAAACGCAGCGGCATCATAGACAGCAGTAACCGTGCCCTCGCCTATGGCATCGCATCGAGCGAGGGATTTGCTCTCATGGGTGATGCAGCTGTTTTCCTCACCAACGACAGCCACTACTTTGCCTTCGCCGGCCTGAACCAAAGGCAACGGACCACCGGGAAGCTCCGCATAGGTCACCTCAGAACCCTGCTCCGGGTTATAGCTAACGGCCAAGCCCCATCGCTCAACCACGGGCGGTATCAGTGCCGTATCAATGGGCCTGCGTGGATCCCCGATGGGCAATTCGTACTCGCCCGTTAGCATCGGATCGAGCGCAATAAGCAATTGCCCACCCGCCCTGACCCAGTTGTCGAGCGCGACATTGTCAGCCGGGCTAAGCCCACGCGGCTGGATTATCGCAACCCGATCCAGCCCCGCGAGCGGATCCGTTTCCGGATCATCGGGCGATAACGCAGGAATAGGTGTGAGCGTATCGAGCGGGACAAGCTGATAACGTTCCTCAAGCGCTCGCCGCTGCCACGGTTTCTCCAACTCACCGCCGGCAATATCGGAGACCCCAGCACCCAGTGGCCAATAAAGCGGCAGGCTGGTCATCAGTCCGAGCTTCGGACGCTCTGCATCACTTTCACGATCGGCAGCGGCGGGCCCTGGTGCGCACCCTGCAAACACGCTGGCCAATGTCAGCGAGAAAAGCGCGCAAGTGAGCCTATTGATCGGAGACATCTTCCGTGAGCGTCTCGTCCCGCTTGGGCTCGATGTCGCCCTGCTCAGGTACAATGGCCGCCTCTTGTGTCGGTGTTGGTTCAGGCTCGACTGGAATATCAGGAACTACTCCGGCATCTGCCAGCGGATCGCGCTGGGACGAAGCCTCGGTCGGTTCCGTTGTCGGTGCAGCTTCAGGGACAGAGGCGTCTTCGCTGATCTGCGCCCGGGTCTGGATAATGCTTGCCAAACCTACCAAGAGCACCATGCCGAAAAGCCCGGACAGCCCGACTTGCAGACGCTGGACCGCTTCTGAGCGCGTCCCGCCGAGCGGAGCCCCATCGAGCTCATTCCCTCCACCATCGGATGCGGGTCCAAAGAGTTTCCGGCCTTTCATAGCGCTCTCGTATCAGCCTTGATCGAGCCAGTCGAACACAGGAAGGTTTTTCGAAGCCAACCATTCGGCGTTGTAGAGCGTTGAAAGATAGCGGAAGCCCGTATCGCAGAGGATCGTTACAACTTGCGGGTTCTCGCGCCCCTCCTCGACGAGTTGCTTGCCGAGTTCGATAGCGCCCGCGACGTTGATGCCGGACGAAAGGCCAAGGCAGAGCCCCTCTTCGCGTAGCAACCGCTCTACCCAGACCAGCCCTTCCTCGTCGGAAATGCGAAACTGGGTATCGATCGGAGCACCTTCGAGATTGGCAGTAATCCGCCCTTGCCCGATCCCTTCAGCGACCGATGATCCCTCACTCTTCAGCTCGCCATGGGCATAGTAGCTGTACAGAGCAGCGCCATGCGGATCGGTAAGCGCGATGCGGACATTTTCGTCCTTTTCCTTGAGCGCCATTCCAACGCCGGCGATTGTCCCGCCCGTGCCTGCAGCACAGGTGAAACCGTCGATATTGCCGCCCAGCTGATGCCACAGTTCCTGCGCTGTGCCTTCGATATGCGCGCGACGATTGGCGACGTTGTCGAACTGCCCGGCCCAGATTGCCCCTTCGGTTTCCTCAGCCATACGCCGGGATGTGTGTTGGAAGTGCGCAGGATCGGCGTATTTGGTGGGCGGAACCAGGACCAGTTCGGCACCGAGTGCCCGCAGCGTGTCCATTTTCTCTTTGGACTGATTGTCCGGCATCACGATGATCGTTTTGTAGCCGAGCGCATTCGCGACCAATGCAATCCCGATGCCGGTATTGCCCGCTGTACCTTCGATAACCGTGCCGCCTGGCTTGAGCTCGCCGTTCTCTTCGGCATCGCGGATCATGTAGAGCGCCGCGCGGTCTTTCACGCTGGATCCGGGATTGGCAAATTCGCATTTGCCCCAGATATCGCAGCCAGCGGCCTCGCTGGGTCCGGCCAGTCGCACAATCGGGGTGTTGCCAATGAGGGCGAGCGTATCGCCGATAGGCTGAGTGATGTTCATGGCATGCGAGTTAAGACCAAGTGCCTCCGCCCGCAATGAAGATTAATCTTCCTGCGCCAAAGTCACCTTCAGACCATCAAGATCGCTGCCGAACGGTATCTGACATGAAAGCCGAGATGTTTCGCCGCGATGCTCGCTGCTTTCCAGCAAGTCGTCCTCGTCTTCACTCATCTCGGGCAACTTGCCAGCGAACTCAGCATCGACATGGATATGGCACGTCGCGCAAGAGCAGCATCCGCCGCACAGCGCGAGCAGCTCGTCAAAGCCATTGTCACGAATGGCTTCCATAACCGTCAGGCCATCTTCGACCTCGATTTCGCTCGTTGCACCTTCACGGTTGGTGACGATCAGCTTCGGCATGAACTTCAATTCCTCTTGGGTTGCCCGACCAGATTTTAGCGTATTTGGGCGCGCTCTATCGAATAGCAAGTGGCGCTGCTAGGGGCAGATTTCGCCGATGGCAACCTAAGGGAAGTAGTAGTGGGATTACCGCAAGCCACTCTGGAACAGCACCTCGACAGGCTGGCTGGTGAAGACAGCCGGATCGCTGATGCGCTCAAACGGCTCGGATACCCGGAAACGCGGCGTCGACCAACCGGATACAAAACGCTGTTGCGGACGATCGTGGGCCAGCAAGTTTCAGTCGCGGCCGCGACATCCATGTGGAACAAGCTCGAAGCTGAATTGGGTGAGGACTTCAAGCCGACTTGTGTACTGGAGCGCGATTTTGACACCTTGCGCGCCTGCGGCCTGTCACGCCAGAAACAGGGTTATGCCCGGTCTTTATGCGAATTGGTGAGCAGCGGAGATCTCGATTTCGAAAGTCTCCCCGAAGACGACGAGGAAGCGATTGCAGAGCTAACACGGATCAAAGGTATAGGTCGCTGGTCGGCAGAAGTGTATCTGCTGTTTGCAGAAGGTCGCGGCGACATCTGGCCGGCTGGTGATCTGGCGGTGCAGAAAGCGGTGGGGATGCTGACGGGGCTCGAAGAAAAGCCGGATGAAAAATTCACCCGAGAACTGGGCGAGCAATGGTCACCCCATCGCGGGGCGATGGCAATATTTTCCTGGCATTTCTACAACAATCCAGCGCTTTAGATCCGGATCAGGAAGGCCCACTATACATAGTGGCTGCTTTCATCGGCGCACCGAAAATCCCCCCCGGGTGTTGCACACTTTGGATACGCTGGACACTTCAGGTTTGCGCCATTTGGCGCGCACTTGCTGCGAACTCACCTTCCCCTCCGTTCAGTACCGCCAAACAGCAATCAAGAAGGTGTGTAGAAAGCGTCTTCCGCCTGCGCAGGATTGACTGCGAATCCTCCCTTTGTGGTGCGCAGCGGCGCAACAGCAATGACTTCCGGCTTGCGCCAAACGGCGCGCTTTTCGCTCTCTGCTTTCATCGATTCCCCCTACATTTGTTCTCTCCCTTGGCAGTGCTGGGTGAGCTGCGCAAGTCTACGTGGTCCGTTCGCCTCTCCTCAGTTGCGGACCAGTCACAATTGTGTATTACTAAACCAATACACCAACTTGCATTCCCCTGGAGAGAAACCATGTCCCCCTTCACCCGAACCGCCAAGATCCTGGCTACGGCTGCAGCCGCGAGTGCACTCGCCGTGCCAGGCATGGTGTCAGCCGACAATCACGCAAGCAACGGAACCACAATGACCAAACCCGCAGAAGCCGCCCCGCTGATCCCGCGCGAGGCGCTGTTCGGCAATCCGACCAAGGCACAGGGCCGTCTCAGCCCTGACGGAGAATATCTTAGCTGGCTGGCGCCGAAAGACGGAGTTCTGAACATCTGGATAGCGCCGCGCGACAATCCGGACGCCGCGAAGGCCGTGACCAGCGCGACCGACCGCCCGATCCGCCAGCATTTCTGGTCTCCGCAATCCAACAGCGTGATGTATATCCAGGACAAGGGGGGCGACGAGAACTTCCTGCTCTACAAGATCGATGTCGAGAGCGGCGACGAGACCACGCTGACACCGTTCGAAAACACCCGTGTGCAAATTGTCGGTTCATCAGAAACGATAAAAGACAAGATCCTCGTTGGCCTGAACAATCGCAATCCGCAATTTCACGACGTGCATATGCTCGATCTCAACACTGGCGAGCTTGAGCTGGTGCTGGAGAACAATGGATATGCTGGTTTCATGGCGGATGACACGCTGACATTGCGCATGGCCTTCCGTCAGAATGAGGACGGAGGAACCGACTATTTCAACGTCGCCGAGAACGTAGTGGAAGAGGCGCCGTTTGAAGCGAC
The DNA here is from genome assembly GCA_038534015.1 of Pseudomonadota bacterium. Classification (GTDB taxonomy): domain Bacteria; phylum Pseudomonadota; class Alphaproteobacteria; order Sphingomonadales; family Sphingomonadaceae; genus Erythrobacter. The sequence continues at coordinate 9,723 of JBCAXQ010000041.1, forward strand.
GGCAATGGAAGATTCTTTGACGACGTCCCCAGCCGGCTACACCACCGATGGGTCGATCCTGTATTGGCTAGACAGCCGCGGTCGCAACACCGCCGCGCTGTTCGCACAGGACACTGCGACTGGTGCGAAAACCATTATCGCCGAAGACGACAAAGCCGACATTGGTGGGACGATCCGCGATCCCAAAACCGGCGTCGTTGAGGCCTATTCGGTGAACTACCTCAAAACTGAATGGACCGCGACCGATCCGGAACTCAAGGCGTCGCTCGACTGGCTTGACGAAAGACTCGATGGCGAATTTGGCATCTCCAGCCGCACAGATGATGACCGGACCTGGATCGTCTGGAATGATCCTCTGACGGCCCCGACCGCCACCTACATTTACGAGCGGGACGCGGGAACTCTTGCGCCGTTCTACACCACGCGGCCCGAACTTGAAGGCATGCCCTTGCAGCCGATGTATCCGGTCGAGATCACCAGCCGTGATGGCCTGACGCTGCCATCGTACCTTACCCTGCCAGTCGGCAGTGACAGCGATATGGATGGGCGTCCCGACAAAGCCGTGCCAATGGTGCTGCTGGTTCATGGTGGCCCATGGGCCCGCGATGAATACGGCTTCAATTCGATCCACCAGATGCTGGCCAACCGCGGTTATGCCGTGCTCAGCACTAACTTCCGCGGCTCGACCGGCTTCGGCAAAGACTTCCTCAATGCTGGGAACAAGCAATGGGGCCTCAAGATGCACGATGACCTGATTGATGCGACCGATTGGGCCATCGCCGAAGGCATTGCGATTGAAGACGAAGTGGCAATCATGGGCGGGTCCTATGGTGGGTATGCCACATTGGCTGGTCTCACCTTCACGCCTGAGAAATTCGCTTGCGGTGTCGATATCGTCGGCCCGTCCAACCTTGAAACGCTGCTGTCGACCATCCCGCCATACTGGGCGCCGCTGGTGAAGATCTTCCACGAACGTATGGGCGATCCCAACACGGAAGAAGGTCTGGCACTGCTGCGCGCAGCAAGTCCGCTTTACAAAGCTGACCAGATTACCAAGCCATTGCTGATCGCACAGGGTGCGAATGACCCGCGTGTCAAGCAGGCCGAGAGCGACCAGATCGTGGCGGCGATGAAAGAAGCCGGAATTCCGGTGACCTATGTTCTTTACCCGGACGAAGGCCATGGCTTTGCCAAGCCAGCCAACAACATAGCATTCTTCGGCATTGCCGAGAACTTTCTGTCCGAATGTCTGGGTGGGCGCGCAGAGCCGTTGGGCGACGTACTGGAGCCATCGACGACCGAGATTGTCGAAGGCGCAGAGCACGTCAAAGGACTTGAGGATGCACTCGGCGGATAAAGCCGCAAACTTTCTGCTGACATCCGAGTCAGCAACTGACATTGAGACCGCGCGGAGCCGATACGCTTCGCGCGGTTTTGTTTTGGGAGAGTGCAGCTATGTCGGATCGCCGGTCCATTTTCATCACCGGTGGGGCGTCGGGTATCGGCAGGGCGATTGCGATCCTCTTTGCCCAGCGTGGCTGGTTCGTGGGCGTCGCCGATGTCAACGCGGCTGGGATGGCTGAGACGCTTTCGCTGATCGAAGGCAGCTTCAAGTACCAGCACATGCTCGATGTGCGCGACCGCGCAGCCTGGGACGTCGCGCTGGAAGCCTTTTCAACGGCAGCAGGCGGGCGGATTGATGTCGTGGTCAACAATGCCGGGATTGGCACCGGTGGACCGATCAATGAGCTTGAGACCGAAGAAATCGACCGCTGTCTCGACATCAATATTCGCGGCGTCTTGTACGGAGCACAGGCGGCTTATCCTTTCCTCAAAAAGACCGCACCGGGATCGTGTCTGGTCAACATTGCCAGCGCTGCTGGAATTACCGGGGGCAGCGGGATGAGCGTTTACAGCGCGTCCAAGTTCGCAGTGCGCGGGATAGCTGAGAGTCTGGATGCAGAATGGGCGCCAGAGAACATCAAAGCCTGTTCTATCTGCCCCAGCTTTATCGAAACCCCCTTGCTCGATGGCACCGGAAATCGCCGGTCAAACGAGCCAGTGCGCAACCGGGTTAAGGCTGCAGGACTTGAGATCACCCCGGTCGAGGAGGTGGCAGAGACGGTGTGGGACGCAGTCCATGGAGACGGCTTGCACTATTTGGTGGGCAAGACCGCCAAGCAGCTCAATTTTGCCAAGCGCTGGATGCCGTGGCGCCTTCGCAAACAGCAGCGCGCTGCGCGAGGATCGCTTTTGGGCAAGTAATCAGCGTAGCGATTCACGAACCGATACGCCCTCGTCTGAAAGGAACGGCTCGAGCTGGCTCCACGGAACTGTGATAACGGCTGTGCAGGAAAAGATAACGTGGGGGAACTGGCGGACGAACGCCACTCCCTCTCGCTCCAAGCCTAGATCCCAGCCCGTGCCTTCCCGGGCAAACTCGGCGCATCCTGGGCCGCCTTCTTGGTCTGGCCAATGCGCCAGAACTGCATTCATTAGACGCTCAGTGAGACCAGCAATGGGCCGTGTCGTCTCACCCTCCAAATCGCTTTCAAACTCATAGAATATCAATGTGCCCGGTTTGAACCATCTGGATGGATCGACCTGCTGACCGCTGCTGCGATTGTATGCTTCAAGACTGAGAAAGTGGCTTGGGTGCGCGCCGCCACAATAGGTGCTTCCGGTCCGGTCGATCCCCAACCATTCATCAGAGATCAGCACTGGGCTGAGCGTCTCGTTAAAGTAACCGAGCTGGCCTGTGCCTATGCTCATGCCAACGCATTGACCCATGTGATGCGTGACTGTGCCGTCGGGAAGTGCCTTGGCAAGAGTTCGGTTGATCGCTTCATCACCTGGTCGGCCCGCATTGAGCGCGAAGGATCCGACCAAATAGGAATCGATGTCGAGATGCGCTGGTGGCGTGTAATCCAGCTTGGTAAAGTTGACGCCTTCAAATAGCGCTTGTTTCTCGCTGACCGACCCTCCTACAATCAAGGGCTCAACAAACTCGGCGCTTTCGCAATCGCTTCCGAACTCGGGCAGGTTCACCGGCACAGCAGAGAGCGTAATTGGCAGTTCGCGCTCACCCATGCGCCAGGTGCCAGAAAGGCGAGCGTCGCCCTTGCTCGCAATTGTCCAACTTGCGCCGGTGTTTGTATTGAACCCCTCAATTTCGGTCAGCACCGCAGGAGCACCCTTGTCAATCTGCACAAGACGAAGCGGCTTAAGATGCGCGTGATAGTAATAGGCACCATCAGACGTTTCGCGATCGAGAAAGCAGGCCGTGATCGGAAGGTCGCCGACCGTCCCGGTCCAGACAAGCCCGGTTCGGTCTGGATTTGCGGCTTCCCGGTTTGCGCCTTGTTCGGCCGCCCCGTCTTTTTTCGAAGCCTGTACTTTCGCGGCAGGTTCAGCGAAGCTTTCGCTCGCTACTGAGGCGCAGGCGGCAACGGCTGACACTGCCAACAAGCCAAGTCCAATTCTCACAACATCGCATCAATCGCCGCGACCATCTTTGCATCACGCGCGGACAAAGCGCCGCCAGCTTCAGGCGCGGCATCATGCGTTGTCAGCGTGATCTCCACCCGGTTGTAAACGTTGAACCATTCGGGATGGTGGTCATGACTCTCTGCCAGCAGAGCCACCCGATTCATAAAACCCCACGCCTCACTGAAATCGCCGAACTGGAACTTCCGTTCGACCGCCTTGCCTTCGCGCGACAGGGTCCATTCGGGATGGTCAGCAACCAGTGTCGCCAGCTCTTTCTCGTTCAGTTCAGGTACGGTCATTTCGCGGCTCCCAAGGTAAGACGTTGTTGTCTAGCAAGCTTTCGCTTAACGGCTGATGGCATGCAAGAGTCTGGGCCAAAGATGGCCAAAGCCCGCCTTTCCGCAAATGGCCTGGCCTGCCGCCGGGGAGACCGCCTGCTCTTTCGCGGACTGTCTTTCGAGCTAGGCGAGGGAGAGGCCTGCCATGTGACCGGCGCGAACGGCACAGGCAAGACCACGCTGATCCGCACGCTCGCGGGCTTGCTGACGCCGTTCGCCGGAAGCGTGAAATCCGAAGGCGCGATGGGCTTGCTTGATGAAAGGCCCGCGCTCGATCCCGATCTGCCCCTGGGAAAAGCTCTCGCCTTTTGGGAGCAAGTGGATCAGTGTGCCGATCCATCGAACGCGCTCCAAGTGCTGGGCCTTCAAAACCTGCTCGATGTGCCAGTGCGCTATCTTTCAACCGGGCAACGCAAGCGTGCGGCGCTCGCAAGCCTGCTTAGCCGCAATGCACCGATCTGGCTGTTGGACGAGCCGCTGAGCGGGTTGGATAGACGCGCGATCGAACAGGTCACCATGTTAATTCAGAAGCACGTTGACGATGGCGGGATCGCGCTGATCGCCTCGCATCAGGAGCTGGCGATTGAGGGGCTCAAGCCTCTCGCGATTGAGGACTTCATCCCGTGATCGCAACTCTGATCAAACGAGACCTGGCCAAGCTGTTTCCGTTCGCGGGCGGAGGCGCGGCGCTGCCAGTGGTGTTCTTCCTTGCCGTAGCGATGCTCTATCCCTTCGCCGTGGGACCGGATGCGCCTTTGCTGGCGCGCACGGGCGGCGGCGTGGTGTGGATCGCGGCGCTGTTGGCGGCGATCCTGCCGCTTGATCGGCTGGTCGCGCAGGACATTGAGCTGGGCGTGTTTGACCAACTCAAACTGCGCGGCGTGACCGAGGAAACGAGCATGGCGGTGCGGCTGTTGGCGCATTGGCTCAGCTTTGGCCCGCCGCTGATCGTCGCGACTTTCCCAGCCGCGGCGCTGCTCGCGCTGGAGAACGCTACGCTGCATTACCTGTTGCTCGGACTGTTGGCAGGAACACCTGGGCTCGCGGCTATTGGCTTGATGATTGCCGCTCTGACCGCAAGCCTGCGCGCCGGGGCGGCGCTATCCGGGCTGCTGCTGATACCGCTGGCGCTGCCAATCCTGATCTTCGGCGCGGGTGCCCTCGCCCGTGAGGACGGCGCGAGTATCGGCTTTGTGGCGGCGATCAGCCTGCTTTTGGTCGCGGTCGCCCCATTTGCAGCTGGCGCTGCGATCAGGGCCGCGCGGGAGGGTTAGTCCAGATCGAGATCACCTATCGGCGGGAGAACCTCCTGCTCAGTCGCATTGCGCAAGGCTTGCTAGCATTCACCCTGCTAGCCTTTGCCGCGAAAGCGCTGATCCACACCGAAGTGCAGGCGCGCTACACGCCGCTGGTGGTGTTCCATGCGGCTGCGATGGTGGCTTGGCTGGGATTGCTGGCGAGCCAGGCATGGCTGGCTTCGGAGCATCGGCTGAACCTCCATCGCGCAATGGGCCGCGCTTCGATTCTGCTGGTCGGTGCGATGGCAGTGCCGGGCGGTATCATCGCGGTGAATATCGGCGACGAACTGGGCCGCCCCGAAGTGACTGTCGTCAATATCGCAGCCTTCGTGACCTTTCTGCCGCTGTACTTCGCCGCAATGCACTTCGCCCG
>JBCAXQ010000042.1:0-15128 GCA_038534015.1 Pseudomonadota bacterium
CCATTTACCTCGTTCTGCTCGCGGTGATTGGAGCAGCCTTGGGCAATTTCGATGCAGTCGCGTTCGTAGTCACTTTCGGAGCACTTGCGATCGGTATCCTGTATGCAGCCGCATGGCTGACAGTCAGAAATACCTATTACATTCTTACCGATGTGCGGCTGATCCTGCGGATCGGCATGGCTGTCGATAAACGGATCAATTTGCCCTTGAAGAAGGTCGGTGCCGCGCATCTCAGTGATCGTGGCAAAGGGTTTGGCGACATTGCACTGGAGCCGGTCGGCGATCATGTGCTCAGCTATGCCCTGCTCTGGCCGCATGCCCGCCCGCTAAAGTTTGCGCATCCGCAGCCAATGCTGCGCGCCATTCCAGATGCGGCGGAGGTCGCCCGGATACTTGCAGATGCAACGGCGCGCTATGAGGCCATTGAGCTTAGCGAATTGGGTAAAATTGATCCCGATCAAAGTCTGAATGCTCCTGAACTGGCAGGAGCCACAGCATGATAATCGATCACAACGCCCATGACCATTTCAAGCTCCACACAATTCCTGTGGTCATGATGGCCAGTGTCGTTGTGATCTCGATCGCTCTTACAGCGTCGGTCACTCTAGGGTTTTTCGAACGTCAGGCTGTCCCCAGCGAAATCCGTGCCGCTGCCGGAACAGACGAAGTCTCCAGCCGCACACTGCGTTTCTTTGACGAACCTGATGGCACCGTAAGGATTGAAGATGGCGCATCGGGCGAAGCGCTTGCCAGTTATGGACCTGGCACAGGGGGCTTTGTCCGCTCGACAGCGCGCAGCCTTGTCCACGGTCGGCGCATTCGCGGTATCGGCTCCGAAGTCCCCTTCACACTCACACTCTGGGACAACGGACAGCTGACCCTGCGCGATCCGACCACTGATCGCGCGGTGGAGCTGGCGAGCTTCGGCGACACAAACCGTGCTGTATTTTCCGAACTGCTGAATGAGGGATCAAACTGATGGCAGGTCAAAGCTTTGAAACGCCGTGCAGGATATCGGTCGAGCAATCGTCCGAACACTTCCACGCGCATGTTGAATTGCCCTCCGAATTGGAAATGGAGCCTGGCGACAAGGTCCGCGTTCACGGCAAGCCTATCTCAATCCCATTTGGCAGCAAGCAAGTCTTCGAACGGACGGCAACCGTAACCCGGGCAGGCCCGGTCATACGCGGTCTGACTAGGCTCGCGGCCTATTTCGATTTGGCAGAATTGTACGAAGTCAGCTTCAACGCTGGGAGGATCAAATGAACGCATACAAGCCCATGACCAGTGAGGAGGCAATGGAACTTGCCACTCAGGATACAATGCTGACGCCGCGGTTCTACACCACTGACTTTGATGCTCTCGACGCAATCGATGTGTCGCCAGTTCGCCAGGAATGGGATGCCCTGATCGAAGAGATGGTCGGCGATCCGAACAAGAAGCACTTCAAGCACGATGACAGCTTCAAAGGCGTTATCGAGAACCTTGAGCCTGAACTTCGCAAGGAATTCACCGATTTTCTGGTGAGCTCCATGACGTCCGAGTTTTCCGGGTGCGTGCTCTACGCGGAGATCGCGCGACGCACGAAAAACCCGGACGTGAAACAGCTCTTTAAACTGCTTGCTCGCGACGAAAGCCGCCATGCCGGTTTCATCAATGAGAGCCTGAAGGATGCCGGGATCGGTGTTGATCTTGGCTTCCTGACCAAGACGAAGAAGTACACCTTCTTCCAGCCGAAATTCATCTTCTATGCCGTCTACCTGTCCGAGAAGATCGGGTATTCGCGATACATCGCTATCTACCGGCATCTTGCGGCCAATCCGCAGAACAAGTTCCACCCGATTTTCGACTGGTTCGAGGAATGGTGCAACGACGAGTTCCGCCATGGCGAAGCCTTCGCCATGTTGATCCGGTCCGATCCGAGCCTCCTGAAAGGCCGGAACAAGCTGTGGATCAGATTTTTCCTGCTCTCGGTCTATGCGACCATGTATGTCCGTGATCACAACCGTCCGGTGTTCCACAAGGCACTGGGTGTCGATCCGACCGAGTATGATTACAAGGTCTTTGACATCTGCAACCAGATCAGCCGTCAGGTCTTCCCGGTAGAACTGGATATCGACAGCCCGGAATTCCGCACGCGGATGGAAGACCTGCGCAAAGCAGCCGTACGGATTGACGAAGGCAAGGCACAGGGCGGCATTGGCGGCCTGATGAAACGTGCCAGCGGCATGGCCGGTGCAGGCTGGAGCTTTGCACGTATGTACTTCCAGCGCACCAAACCCAACGAGCTTCCCCAATCGATCAGGCTGCAGCCTGCGTGGTAAGCTGGAGCGGCCATATCATTCCGTTCATTGTAACGGTCGCGATTTGGTTTTTCGCGACCGGGCTGATTGCCTGGGCGGATAACCGCGAGAAAGCGACGTTTTCGCGCAGCCTCATGATCGCGGGCGGAGCCGGTCTGGCAGGTCTGATTGCGATCCTGATTTCATCGCAATCGGCATCGGTGACCGCCGTCTACATCTCCTTCATCGGGGCATTGGCCGTCTGGGGTTGGCAGGAAGTGGGCTTTCTGACTGGCGCCGTCGCCGGGCCACGGCGCGAACCCTGCCCGGAAGGTGTGCAAGGTATTGAGCGCTTCACACAAGCGAGCGCTACGGTCATCTATCATGAGATTGCCCTCGCCCTTACCGGGCTGATGCTGATCTCTGTAAGCTGGAATGCCCCCAATCAGATTGGCGCGACGGTGTTTATGCTGTTGTTCGCGATGCGCCTGCTCGCAAAGCTGAACATGTTTGCCGGTGTTCCGAACACCAGTGTCGAGATCCTGCCGCCGCACCTCGACTATCTGAAGAGCTATTTCGGACCCAATCGCATGACCATCTGGCTGGCGGCCACGGTGATCCTGATCGCCGGACTTGCCACCTGGTTTGGCTCACTTGCTACGGCTGCAACCGCAACCAACGCCGAAACCGTCGGCGCCAGCTTGCTGTTTGCACTGTGCGTCCTCGGCGCGCTCGAACACCTGTTTCTCGCCCTGCCATTCCGCGATGGAATGCTGTGGGGTTGGGCCTTGCCACGACGCAAAGCGCGGGCCGTAACGACACCAGATTCAAGAACACAAGTTTACGGGAAGAAGGGGTAACTGTCCCATGGATTATGAAGCCTATTTCAGCAGCGAGCTGGAAAGCGTCCGCGAAGAGGGGCGCTATCGCGTTTTCACCGATATCAAGCGGCACAAGGGATCTTTCCCGCATGCGACACGCTTTGTCGGAGACGAAACGCAGGCTGTCACGGTGTGGTGCTCCAACGACTACCTAGGCATGGGCCAGCACCCTGCCGTGGTTCAGGCGATGCATGACACGCTGGAGGAGTGCGGTGCCGGCGCGGGCGGCACGCGCAACATTTCCGGCACCAACCATCACCATGTGCTTCTGGAAGAAGAGCTTGCCGATCTGCATGGCAAGGAGGCTGCGCTGCTGTTCACTTCGGGCTACGTGTCCAATTGGGCCGGGATCGGGACATTGGCTGCTCGCATGCCCAATTGCGCCGTGTTCTCCGACGAGCTCAACCACGCGTCGATGATCGAAGGGATCCGTTATTCGAAAGCCGAACGCCGGATCTGGAAACACAACGACCCCGAAGATCTGGACCGCCATTTGTCCGAGTTTGACCCGGACCGGCCTAAGCTGGTCGCGTTCGAGAGCGTTTATTCAATGGACGGCGACATCGCGCCGCTCGCAGAGATCCTCGACGTATGCGAGAAGCATGGCGCGATGAGCTACATCGATGAAGTCCATGCGGTAGGCCTCTATGGCCCGCGCGGCGGCGGCATCGCTGAACGCGAAGGCTTGATGGAACGGATTGACGTGATCGAGGGCACACTGGGCAAGGCCTATGGCGTAATGGGCGGATACATTGCCGCCTCGGCCAATGTGGTTGATTTCGTCCGCAGCTTCGCCAGCGGATTCATCTTCAGCACCGCGCTGCCCCCGGCTGTTGCCGCAGGTGCTGCCGCCAGCATCCGCCACCTCAAGGCCAGCAATGCCGAGCGCGACCGGCAGAAAGAACAGGTCGAAAAGGTGCGCCGTCGGCTCGACATGATGGGCATTCCGCACCTGCCCAATCCCAGTCACATCATCCCGGTGATGGTTGGCGATCCGAAGAAGTGCAAGATGATCAGCGATTGGCTGATGGATAATCACGGCATTTATGTTCAGCCGATCAACTATCCGACCGTGCCGCGCGGCACCGAACGCCTGCGTATCACGCCCTCACCGGTGCACAGCGACGATGATATCGATCGCTTGATCCACGCGCTAAGCGACATATGGTCTCAGTGCGAACTGGCGCGCAAGGATATCGCCGCCTGACACCGCGACCAACGAAGCAAGCCAAGCCGACACCTGAATGAAAAGGGCGGAAGTGCAACTCGCACTCCCGCCCTTTTTTACGGCCTATGGCCGACTGGTATCGCTTTGCGCTTACCCGCCGAGCATGCCGCCAGCTTCCGCTTCGGTGAAGAGCTCCTCGAACTCGCGACCGGCAAGACCCGGGTGAGTCACTGCTTTCGCCGCTTCGAGATTGTCGGTCATGCCTTCGCCTTCAACAATGATCAGACCGATCATGCCTGCGGCGTAATGCGGCACGCACTGGTAGCCGTAGATACCGGGCTTGGGCAGGACATACGATACTTCCTGGTTGATCTCACCTTCCCAGCCACGCACGCCTTCAGGGACCATTGATGCCAGTGACGAGGACTGGTGCGTGGGATCGGTCGGGACGAACTTAACAGTGTCGCCAACCTTGGCGGTCACAAGTTTCGGCTTGAACACTTGCATGCCAGTCGGCTCGTCCGGATCACGCGTATACATCTGGATTTCGATGACTGTGCCATTGGCTTCCACTTCGGGAGCTTCCGGTGCAGCGGCGGTCTCTTCAGTGGCAGCCGCTTCTGGCGCAGGCGCCGCTTCTTCAGTGCCTGCTGCAGGTGCAGCGGCCTGTTCGTCGGCTTGAGTGCCGCAAGCGGCAAGAGCCACGGCACCTACTAGGGCAGCACTGCCCAGGAATACGTTACGCTTCATATCAAAACTTCCCTCTCTAGAATTCTCAATTTCCCGCGACTCCGAACGGCCTAAACGAGAATCCCACGCATGCATAGCCACGCGACAGCCCGAGTCGTTGGACCAGTGAAACGCCGCAAATTCAGCGAGGTTCCAAAGAATACTCAATTCCCTGTGGGAATGAACCGGATTGCCGCGCCTCCAGATGAGGCGAGTTTGAGGTCCAGTGTCTGGCCACCAGTCACCCCGACCGCTTCAATCACGATATCATAGGGGTCGGTATCCCAATGGGCGTTCTCACCGTCGCGATAGATCTGCGCCGTGTAGGTCTTGCCCGCTTCCAGGAAATCCAGAGTGAAGGAAAGGTCTCGCTCGCTGGCATCGGTGACCGCGCCTAGGAACCATTCGCCGCTCTCGCGACCTTGGCGGGCGATCGCAACATATTCTCCGACCTCACCCGACAGTGCTACGCTTTCTTCCCAGTCGGCAGGCACATCCTTGATGAACTGAAACGCGTCCATCCGCTCTTCGTAATGCTCGGGCAGATCGGCCGCCATCTGGAGCGGTGAATAGAGCACAATGTACAGCGCGAGTTGCTTGGCCAAAGTCGTCTGCGGACGGTTTGACGGATCGCCGCGCTCCATGTCCTCACGCACTGGCGGCTTCTCATTGGGCCGCAGATTGAAAATGCCGGGGGTGAAATCCATCGGGCCGGATAGCATCCTAGTGTAGGCGAGGATGGAGATGTGTTCGGGCGGGTTGGGCGGTGTGCCCCAGGCGTTGAATTCCATCCCGCGCGCGCCTTCGCGGGTCATCCAGTTGGGATAGGTGCGTCGAAGGCCGGTATCCTTGACCGGCTCATGCGCGTTGATCGAAATCTGGCGCTTGGCCGCAGCCTTCACTGCACGAAGGTGGTGATCGACCATGAACTGGCTGTCATGCCATTCATACTGCTTCACGCCATTTTCGTCATAGCGCACGATATCGCCCGCATCGGCGACATAGCCGGTTTTGACCTGGCGCACGCCGACGCTCTCGTAGAGGTCGAACGCGGCTTCCATCTGCGCTTCGTAATTGGCGACGTTCCCACTGGTTTCGTGGTGGCCGATCAGTCGCACGCCCTTCGACTGCGCGTATTCGCCGAGCGCCTCCAGATCGAAATCGGGATAGGCCTCCGTGAACTTGAACAACTCGCCATTGTTGAACCAGTCGCCGTCCCAGCCGATGTTCCAGCCTTCGACCAGAACGCCTCTAAAACCATGCTCGGCGGCAAAATCGATATAGCGCTTCGTCTCTTCGTTGGTTGCGCCGTGAATACCGTCATTGCCCCATGTCCGCTCGCGAATATGCATCGCCCACCAGATGCCGACATATTTGCCCGGTTCGACCCAGGACACATCGCCAAGTGTGTTGGGCTCATTGAGGTTGAGGATGATGTCCGAATTGATCAGGCCGGGCGCGTCGGGTGCGATCTGGATCGTGCGCCATGGAGTCTCGATCGGTGTCTTGGTGTGGACCTTTACTCCGTCAGAGCCGGGACGCAGCGCTGCCTCGAAACTGCCCGGGCGCAGCGCCAACAGCGACATCCCCGAATAATCGACCAGAGCGGCCTCGTGGATGCTGATGTGGAGGCCCGACGGCTGACGGAAGGTTACCGGCGTATGCGCATCGTCGACCACCGCCGCTTTGCCGGTGCGGTAAATGTATTCGTAGCGGTTGAACTGGCGGCTCGGCGTCCACCAGGCATCCGCTTCCCCCCCGATGTTGAACTGGGTCAGCTCGTCGGTGATCCGCACATCGCCTTCGAATGCAGACTGCTCCGGGATGGTGTAACGAAAACCAATGCCGGTATCGAACACGCGAAATGACAGATTCATGCGCCGGTCAGGGCCCTCGGTGGAGTTGAAGGTGACCAACAGCTCATTGTGATGATCGCGCACCAGTCGGCGTTCGCCCCACGGCTGTTCCCAAGTGTCATCGGTCGTTCTAACCTCGGACGCAGCGCCGATCTCGAGCCCATCCTCGAAGCCATGGTGATCGGCGAACAGCAAGCCAAGCCGCGCCGGTTCCATAACCACTTCGCCGTTATAGCTGACCGTGTAGGTGGCGTGACCGCCCTCGTCCGACACAGCGACAGTGATGTCCCCATCGGGCGAGGATACTTCAACAGTCTCTGCGTGAAGCGGTGCTGCAGCAGCCAATCCAAGCGCAAACGCGGCGGCGAATTTAGTCCACGATCCCAGCATTTCTTCCCTCTCCCGCAAGACCCGGCCATTATCCCCTGACCAGAATGCAAAATCTTGCAAACTTTCTTCAGTTTTGCGTCTCATAGCACGATCTATTCCAGAGAATTCAATAGCAATCTTTGCAAAATTCTGCATTTTTGCCATGGTCGAAAATCGGGAGGGGTTAAATGAGCGCTATTACTCGTGTCTCAAGCATCGCCTTGTTTGCGGCTGGTGCCTTGGCGGTTAACGCTTGCGGTGAAGGGGGATCATCGCCCACGCCAACTGCCGGGCCGGTTTCGGGCGGCGGAACGCCGACTCCCACCCCCACTCCCACGACATCGGCCCTGCCCGCCGGTGGAAACACCGGTTTCGCTGACCGGACGGCAGCCATGCAGCTCGGCCACGACTTCGGATTCTCCGCTGGCCTGAACGGGATGGTCGCACAGTTCGCAGGTGGCGCTGCTGCAGGCGACATCGACAGTGATGGCGATATCGACGTGTTTATCGCTCGCGGGGACACCGGCCCGAACCTGCTCTACGTCAATCAGGGTGGCGCGCGATTTGAAGAGCGCGCGACATCTGTCGGCCTCGCCTACTCGATGGGCGGCACGACCAATGGTCGCCATTCCGGCCCAACCTTTGGCGATCTCGACGGCGATGGCGATCTTGACCTGCTGCTCGGAGGCCTTGAGAGCGGGCCGACCAAGTTGTTCGTCAATGATGGCGCGGGCAATTTCACCGATGCAACGACCGGTTCGGGTTTCGACAATGCCAGCACCGAACAGACCATCTCGATGGCGCTCGGCGACTATGATGCGGACGGAGATCTCGATGTGCTGATGGCGCATTGGGGCACACCACGCGACCCCGCCTTTCCAGGCGAAACCGAGACGCTGTGGCGCAACGATAGCAGTCCGAGCGGAATCCGGTTCACACCTGTGAGCCAGGTCAGCGGCGTTGCAGGGTTGCTCGCCTTTGACCTCCCGCAGGGCGTGCTCGGCCCAAACTATGATTACACATTTGCTCCGGGCTTCGCCGATATTGATGGTGATCGTGATCTCGACATTTTGATGGTGTCTGATTTTCGTGGATCGAAGGTGTTGATCAACAATGGCAATGGCACTTTCAGCAAAGGCGCATTCAATCCCGACGATGAGAACGGCATGGGCGCAGCCGTCGGCGATTTCGACAATGATGGCGATTTCGACTGGTTCGTTTCCTCGATCAACGGCAACCGCCTGTTCGAAAACCTCGGCGGCGCAAGCTTTTCCCGCAATTCCGCTTCAGGCGTCGAACCTGGCGGATGGGGCTGGGGATCGTGTTTCGCCGATTTCAACGCCGATGGCTGGCTGGACATCTACCAGACAAATGGCTGGGAAGCGGGCAAGGATCCGTCGGCCTCGCTCTATGTCAACGATACTTCCCGACTCTGGATGAGTGGAGGCGACAAAACCTTCACCGACCAAGCCAGCGCATCGAGTATTCTGGACACGGATCAGGGGCGCGGCGTGGTGTGTGACGACTTCGACAATGACGGTGATGTCGATGTGCTCTTGCTGACCGCCGAGCCGACCAATTCCGTGTATTACTGGGAGAACCAGCTAAGCGGCGCAAACACTGTAAAGGTCAGGTTGCGGGGCCGTGCACCCAATACACAGGCTATCGGGGCGATCGTGAAGCTGACCATAGCCGACACCACGCAAACGCGGTTGGTCGCCGTGAACAGCAATTTCACATCACACAATTCGACCGATCAGATTTTCGGGATGGGCTCGCATGGAGAAGCGGGTTTGCGCGTCATCTGGCCCGATGGCAGCGAAACCATCCGGCCAAGCGTGACGGCTGGCGAGACACTGATCCTCACTCAGCCGTAGCTGACTCTGCGCTCTTCTCGACATAGATCTTGTAAGCCCAGGGCGCGAGCACCACGCCATAGCCCTCCCCCTTTTCAGCTCCGAAGGTTACCGGATCGCCCGACAACATATCGCTGTAAGTGCCGTGGTGCCGCGCGAGTTCGAACTCGACCGTGTGGGGACGCGGCGACAGGTTGAATACAGCGAACACGCGCTTGCCATTTTTGCCACGGACGAAGCTTAGCACATCGTCACTGGCATCGTTGGGCACGTCGATCATTGGCGCGCCAAACCGACCGTTCCACAGCACTTCGTTTTGCGTCTTCAGCGCAATCAGGCGGCGGAACAGCCCATCATACTGCCCGGCTTTCCATTCGATCTGATCCTTGCCGAAAAAGCTCAACTGGCGATCAAGGTCAGCTTCCTGTCCGTTATAGATCAGCGGGATACCAGGCCCGACGAAACTCAGCGCAATCGCGGCCTCATAGGCGGGTCCATAGATTTCGGATGCCACCCCGTCCCACGAGTTTTGATCGTGATTGTCGGTGTAGCTCATGCGGTAGGCACCGACGGGCCAGGTGGTTTTCTGGCTGTTGTAATACCCTCGGATCGCTCCCGCGCCTTCGCCCGCAACAACGGACTCCTGGAATGCCTCTTTCCAGCCCCAGGCATAAGTCGCATCGAAAGCGTGCCTGTGAAGATCGCGGGTTTCCCATTCGGCGAGCATGAATACCGGTTTGATCGCGTCCAGTTCTGCGCGCGCATTCTCCCAGAAATCGAGCGGGACAAACCCGGCAACATCCGCGCGATAGCCATCCACTCCAAACTCGCGCACCCAATAGGTCAGGCTGCCGGTCATGTATTCGCGCAGGCCAGCTTGAGAGTAATCGAAATCGACCGTGTCGTCCCAGTCGGTACCCTCCGGCGGCATCAGCTCCCCTTCCGGCGTGCGGGAATACCATTCGGGATGCTCTTCAGTCAGAGCATTGTCCCATGCCGAATGGTTGGCGACCCAATCCAGAATGACTTTCAGACCAAGCTCGTGAGCGGCATCGACGAAGGCCCGGAACTCTTCCTCAGTGCCAAGATCAGGATTGACCGCGCGATAATCGAGCACGGAGTAAGGGCTGCCCATTTCGCCTTTGCGGTTGACCTCACCGATCGGGTGGATCGGCATCAGCCAGACAACGTCAACACCCATGTCTGCGAGCCGGGGTAAATGTTCCTGTGCGGCGGCAAAGGTGCCAGCCTCGGTAAACTGCCGGGTGTTGAGCTGATATATCACGGCATCGCGCGACCATTCAGGATGCTCGACCTGGACGTAAGCTTCGGGTTCGTAAGACGCGCTGGAATTCGTGCTCACACCCTCGCAACCCGCCAGCGAAGCAGCGATTGCACACGCCAACCCTACCCTTCGGATCATGAAACCGCTCCCGCCGGTGTTGCCGTTTCTGGAACTGACGTTTGGTGATCTGTTACGAAGAGGGTCGCCACCGCTGCGAGGACAAAAGACGTAGCGCCGATAGCCATCGCATAGATCGGAGCACCACCGAATATCGCCGTGACGAGAAAGCCGAGCAATGTCGCTGCGATCAGCTGCGGCACGACAATGAAGATGTTAAAGATGCCCATATAGATACCCATCTTCTTCGCAGGCACGGAGCCTGCGAGGATAGCATAGGGCAAAGACACGATTGAGGCCCACGCGATACCCAGCCCGACTTGCGAAATCCACAGCAAGGCTGGATCGCTGACCAGGATCATCGCGGCAAAGCCTGCCGCACCGACTGCGAGGTTGAAACTGTGCAGTTTGCGGCGATCGATCTTTGCCGCAATCACGATAAAGACAAGCGCCGCCGCAGCTGCGATCCCATTGCGAACCGAACCCATCAGGCTCCACCAGTCCGCCCCGTCCTGATACCCCTGAGTTGTCGGATCAGGCGACGCGAAGTGGAAATCGGTCACAGCCGGCGTTCCATAAATCCACAACGCAAACATGGCGAACCAGCTGAAGAACTGGACGACTGCCAGCTGACGCATCGTTCTGGGCATAGCGAAGAGATCATTGACCACTTCCATGAAACCGTTTTCGTCCTTGCCTCCGCTGCGCATGATGCCGGCGACAATCTGGATAACGCCAAAGGCCGCGATCAGCCCGGCGAGGATGAACAGCTCCTGCCCGATTTCGAGCTCTCCAAAGAACGCTGGCCTGGCTTCTTGGCGTCCGAGCCAAACGAATGCAGCGAATGCCACGCCAGCCACGATCCAGATAAGCCCGCCAGACTGGAACTGCCCCGCAGAACGCTGGATCGAACCCGCATCGCCAGGTTCTGTCCCCAATGCCGCATGACGCGCTGCTTCAAATGCCGCGATCTGTTCGGGGCTGTATTCCTTGGTGTTGAAGACAGTCCACGCAACTGCCGCGAACAGCGCCGCGCCACCGATGTAAAACGCCCATTGAACGGTTTCGGGGATTTCACCCTCAGGTGCGACATTGCTCAGACCGATCCAGTTGGTCATGATCCAAGGCAGCGCACCTGCGATCACAGCGCCCACCCCGATGAAGAAGCTCTGCATCGCATAACCGCGCGTGCGCTGCCTGTCGGGCAGATTGTCTCCAACAAAGGCGCGAAACGGCTCCATCGTGATGTTGAGCGAGGCATCCATGATCCACAACATGCCCGCTGCAATCCACAGCGTCGGTGAATTGGGCATAATGAACAGCGCAAGACTTGCGAGGATCGCACCGACCAGGAAATAGGGGCGCCGGCGCCCAAATTTGCCCCCAAATTTGACCCAAGTGTTGTCAGACATATGTCCGATAATCGGTTGAACGATCAGCCCAGTCATAGGGGCTGCAATCCAGAGGATTGCCAGCTCGTTTACCTCAGCGCCCAGCGTCTGGAATATCCGGCTCACATTGCCATTTTGCAGGTCAAAACCGATCTGGATTCCCAGAAAGCCGAAGCTCATGTTCCAGATCTGCGCCGGGGTCATAGCTGGCTTGCGCCCAGCCATCGCGTTGGTCGCGCTTGTCATTGTTATTGCCTCTCGCCCTCATGCACTCCGCCGCCATTATTTGGCGTGACCCGGAGCCGCAATCCCATTATCTCACGGTTGGCGTTGGCCAAATAGCCTGCCGACCCTCATACAGTCTGCCTTTCCTGCAAAATTTTGCAAGAATCTTTCTTTTTTGATGTGGATTTGTACTCATTCTGAAGAATGATTTGAAACCATACATCTGAATTTACGATAGAAATATTAGAAAGCGCCCGCGTGCTGTGAACCATACAAAGATTTGCAAAACTCGCATTCTTTTGGCATTTGAGCACTTGGAGGGGACAAATGAGACTAAAAAACCTTGCTCTGATTCTCGGTGGAGCGCTCGCTTTGGGCGCGCCCGTACTTGCCATGAATGGTATGGTCGAAGATGAGGAGGCACCGCGAGACGCGCTTGTAGAGCGCCCCCCGCAGGATGAAGTCGTCTATTTCGTCCTGCCGGATCGGTTTGCGAATGGCGATGAAGGCAATGACCGCGGCGGGATCGAAGGCGCCGAAGAAGGGGACCGCCTGATCCACGGCTATGATCCGACCCACAAAGGTTTTTACCACGGCGGCGACCTTAAGGGGCTGACTGAGAAGCTGGACTATATCGAGGGCATGGGTGTGACCGCGATCTGGTTCGCCCCGATTTTCAAAAACAAGCCGGTTCAGGGTCCTGAAGGACAGGAAAGCGCGGGCTATCATGGCTATTGGGTAACCGACTTCACCAGCATAGATCCGCATTTCGGGACCAATGAAGAGTTCAAGGCTCTCGTCGACGCTGCGCACGCGCGCGGGATGAAGGTCTACATGGATATCATCACCAACCATACGGCGGATGTGATCCAATATGCCGATGGCGATTATTCTTATCGCAGCCTGGCGGATTATCCTTACTCCACCAGAGGTGATCCTGGCGGCGAAGCAATCAATGAAGGCTTCCTGGGCGATGACGTCCAGACCGAAGAGAACTTCGCCAAACTGACATCATCCGACTATGCCTACACAGCGGTCGTCCCAGACGCCGAGAAGGACGTGAAGGTTCCTGCGTGGCTCAACGATCCGATCTACTACCACAATCGCGGCAGCACGACTTTCAGCGGCGAAAGCAGCCGCTACGGTGATTTCGCGGGCCTCGATGATCTCTACACCGAGCATCCGCGCGTCCTCGACGGGATGATCGAAATCTATCGCAGCTGGATCACCCGTTTCGGTATTGACGGATTCCGTATCGACACGGCCAAGCATGTGAACCCGGAATTCTGGCAGGCATTCGTGCCCGCAATGCTGGAGACCGCCGAGGCTGAGGGCATTCCGAACTTCCTGATCTTTGGCGAAGTGTATTCCGACAACCGGAACAGTGGATTCCTCGCCCAGTTCACCCGTCGCGATGGCTTCCCTGCGGTGCTCGACTTCGCTTTCCAGGCTGCAGTTCGAGATGCCTTGGGGCGCAATCTGCCCGCTGGCGTCTTGGTCGAGATGTTCGATGGTGATGTGAACTATGAAGGCGGTGAAGAAGCCGCGCTGGCCATGCCGACCTTCCTCGGCAATCACGATATGGGTCGGTTTTCGACATTGGTGAAAGAAGACAACCCGGGCATCTCCAACGAAGAGCTTCAGCAGCGCGTCATGCTCGGCCATGCCATGCTGATGACGCTGCGCGGAACGCCGGTGATTTACTATGGTGACGAGCAGGGTTTTGTTGGTGACGGCAATGATCAGGCTGCGCGCGAGGACATGTTCCCAAGCCTTACCGAGAGCTACAATGACAACGTCTTGATTGGGACCGACGCAACAACGGCAGCGGAGAACTTCGACACGGAGCATCCGCTCTACCAGCTGATCGCCTCGCTCTCCAGGCTTCGGAGTGAACACGCAGCGCTGCGGAGCGGAAGGCAGATGGTCAGGTCCTTTGACGATACCGGCCCAGGTCTTGTGAGCTTCTCGCGGTTCGACCCGGAAAGCAAAGAAGAGTTCCTTCTTGCGTTCAACACGTCAGGTGAGGCTTTGGATCGGTTTGCGACAGTCGGCTATCCTGCCCGCAATATCGAAGTGCTGCATGGCGAATGCGATGCATACATCGCAGCACCTGGAAGCGCCAACCTCAGCATGGAGCCTTTCGGCTGGTGTATCGCAAGATTGAGTGGGGCAGCCGAGTGAACGAGTTCCGTGTTTTGACCAGCGACACGCAATCCTCCGCTGCAGACGAGTGGTGGCGTGGTGCGGTGATTTACCAAATCTATCCGCGCAGCTTTCGCGACACAAATGGTGATGGGATCGGTGATCTCAACGGGGTAGCCGAAGGCCTCGACTACATTGCGTCGTTGGGTGTGGATGGCGTCTGGATTTCGCCATTCTTCACTTCACCAATGAAAGACTTCGGATACGATGTCGCCGATTATTGCGGCATCGACCCCAGCTTTGGCGATTTCGACGATTTCGACCGGATTATCGAGAAAGCTCACCGCCTTGATCTGAAGGTGATCATCGATCAGGTCTATTCACATACATCAGACGAGCATTCATGGTTTACAGAGAGCCGCGTAGACCGCACCAATCCCAAAGCAGACTGGTATGTCTGGGCTGATGCCAAGCCTGATGGATCGCCACCCTCGAACTGGCAATCGGTCTTTGGCGGCTCGGCGTGGCAATGGGATGGCCCGCGGCGGCAGTATTACCTGCACAACTTCCTGACCAGCCAGCCCGATCTCAATGTGCACAATCCTCAGGTGCAGGAAGCAATCCTTGAGGTCACTCGCTTCTGGCTCGACCGCGGAGTCGATGGCTTTCGGCTCGATGCGCTCAATTTCTCAATGCACGATCCTGAATTGCGCGATAATCCGCCATCAGGCTTGCCAATCGAGCAGGTCACGCGACCGTTCGATATGCAGAACAAGAAGTACAATCAGTCGCACCCTGACATTCCGATGTTTCTCGAACGGATC
>JBCAXQ010000043.1:0-14890 GCA_038534015.1 Pseudomonadota bacterium
TACCGGTCCTGGATTGGCGCTGCATGACGAGAGCGCAAGTGCGATCCCGGTCAAAAATGCGCCCTGAACACACTTTTGGAGTTTGATCACTGCTGCCTCCTTCACCCGATGAACCCTACTCATCGTCAGCGTCCGACTTTGGCCGGTCCGCCGCTAGCAACTCAAATTACAACGTGACACTCGCATCCTTGCGCGAAGCTGTCTAGGCGACGCAGCGATGATTAATCGTTTTGACTTTGAGATTGCTGCGAAAGATGGTCGCGCACGCACTGGCAAGCTCACCATGCTGCGTGGAGAAATTGCTACGCCTGCATTCATGCCGGTCGGTACCGCCGCAACTGTGAAGGCGATGAAGCCCGAAAGCGTCCGCGCACTGGGTGCGGACATAATCCTGGGTAACACTTATCACTTGATGTTGAGACCGGGTGCCGAGCGGGTAGCAAGGCTGGGTGGATTGCACGGTTTCATGAATTGGGAGCGGCCTATCCTCACCGATAGTGGCGGTTACCAGGTGATGAGCCTGGCCGATCTGCGCAAGCTGACCGAGGAAGGCGTGGAGTTTCGCAGCCACCTCGACGGGTCGAAGCACTTGCTTTCTCCCGAGCGGTCAATGGAAATCCAGCGCCTTCTCGGCTCAGACATCGTTATGGCTTTTGATGAATGCCCGCGAGCTGACCGCCCGCGAGACGAAATCGCGGCGAGTATGGAGCTTTCTATGCGTTGGGCCAAACGCAGCCGGGACGGTTTCGACAGCGGAGAAGAACACGCTGCGCGCTCGGCATTGTTTGGCATCCAGCAAGGCGCTCTAGACGAAGATTTGCGCAAGATCAGCGCCGACAAGCTGATCGAAATAGGTTTTGATGGATATGCGGTTGGCGGCCTTGCTGTAGGTGAGGGTCAGGAGGCAATGTTTGGCGTCCTCGATTACGCGCCTCAGCAGTTGCCCGAAGATCGCCCACGCTATCTCATGGGCGTCGGCAAGCCCGATGATCTCGTCGGTGCAGTAGAGCGCGGGATCGATATGTTCGATTGCGTGCTTCCGACGCGTTCTGGTCGTAATGGCCAGGCGTTCACTTGGGACGGTCCACTCAACCTGCGCAATGCTCGCCATGCCGAAGACACCGATCCGCTCGATCTGCGTTGCGAATGCCCGACGTGCTGCACTTATTCGCGGGCCTATTTGCATCATTTGCAGAAGTCGGGCGAGATACTTGGTGCTATGCTCGTCACAGAGCACAATCTAGCCTTCTACCAAGCCTTGATGCGCGCGATGCGGGGTGCCATTGCGGGCGGAACATTCGCAACTTTTGCTGCCGATTTCAGGCGCGACTACCTTGGAACCACAGACTGATGCCGAAAGCTCCTGAGACTTGTGAGACGATGGTCGATGTGCGCGAAGGCGTCGATGCAACAGACCGGGAACTGGTCGCACTGTTGGATCGACGCTTTGGCTACATGCGCGCGGCTGCGCGGATCAAGCCTAGCCGAGACACGGTGCGGGATGAACAACGCAAGTCCAGTGTGATCAACGCGGCGGTGGCTGATGCAGAGGCGCGCGGTATACCTGGCGATGTTATCGCTGATATTTGGGAACGGCTCGTCGAAGGCTCGATCGCGTACGAGTTCGTCGAGTGGGATAGGGTCAGGGACTAATCAGGCGTCGGATTCAGAAACCGTTCGAGCTGAGGCGCTTTCTTCTCAGGACTGGCCTGGCTGATCGTTCGTGCGAGCTTTTCGACTTTGGCAGTCCATTTCGCAGCGTGTTTTTCCGCACCACCAAATTTCACCTGCCCCAATGGCAGGATGCGGACCGGCTTGAAGCCGGCGAATCCCAGTATCTGCTTTTTCCAACGGTGGATGATTGAGTTACCGTAGGCGAGTCGAAGGAAAAATGGCGGCGTGTCCATTGTGATTAAGACATCGGCGGATCGCCCAACCATGTTGCGATCCCACCACGTGTCATCTTCGTGGTAGGCGAAGGTGAATCCCGGAAGGAACAACCGGTCTAGCAGCCCCTTGAGTGTAGACGGTTCTGCTCCCCACCACATGGGAAATGCGAACACGACATGGTCGCAGGCATCGAGTTTCTCGGCCAATGCGGTCAGATCGGGTTCCCATTCGGTGCGCTTGGCATATCCGTGTTTCAGATTGAGGCTGAATTCGAGGTCGCGCAGAGCCACTCGGGTCAAATTGTGACCTGGTGGCAGAGCGTTCTGATATACATCGAGCAGGTGCGAGACATAGCGCCCTTCATCAGGATGCCCATCGATGAGCAGTATATTCATTGGCCAACCTCCCTGATGCGGTGGATGGCTTTGCATCATGTGAGTGTGATTGAAAGGTGCAAAAAAAGGGCGGCCCCGCAGGACCGCCCCAATTCTCTTTAGAGATGCACCACAGTTAGCGTGAGTAGAACTCTACCACGAGGTTGGGTTCCATGGTGACCGGATAGGGCACTTCATCAAGCTTCGGCACGCGTGTGAAACTGACCTTGTCGTTGCCATCAGGTGCGACATAATCAGGGATTTCACGTTCTGGGAGGCTTTGCGCTTCAATCACAAGCGCCATTTCCTGCGCCTTCTTGCCCAGGCTGATCACGTCGCCAATATCGATGCGGCGGCTTGCAATGTTGCACTTCACGCCGTTCACGTAGATGTGGCCATGACTCACAATCTGACGCGCAGCAAAGATCGTCGGAGCGAACTTGGCGCGATATACAATCATGTCGAGACGACGCTCGAGCAGGCCAATCAGGTTCTGACCCGTGTCACCCTTCATACGGGTGGCGTCCTTATACGTGCGGCGGAACTGCTTCTCGGTTACATCACCGTAATAGCCTTTGAGCTTTTGCTTGGCCCGCAGTTGCAGGCCGAAATCGCTCATCTTGCTCTTGCGACGCTGACCGTGCTGGCCCGGGCCGTAAGAACGCTTGTTAACCGGAGAGTTAGGACGACCCCAGATGTTTTCACCCATCCGGCGGTCGAGTTTATACTTGGCGCTCTTGCGCTTAGACATGTGTCGGTTCCTTCAAATCTGCAGATCCACCCCGTTGGTGGACGTTCAACCCGGCATCGCTCCGCATGATCATCCAGAAATTCTGCTATCATGCGCGACCATCGCTTCACCGGGGTGCGAGGTCAATTTGCGAAGGCGCGCGTCTAGCAGGAATGCCGCGCGCGTCAAGTTTTAGACAAAAGAACTTAAGTGAAATTCTCGCTTAGCGCCGGTTGTTGAACTCTCGCCATTCTTCGGTCGTGAGACAGACCTTCGATGGACGGCGACTGCTCGCGTCAACGCGAATCCGGCGACAAATTTTCTTGGCTTCGGGTTTGTCGTCCTTCTCTGCCTCGTTTTTCGTATTTGCTTCAGCCTCGGCTTCTGTCTCATCGCTTTGCTTCGGTTCGGCAGCGACGGCAGATACGGCTAGGACTGGAGCAGCCATGACGGCTGCCATTAGAGAAAAGCGCATGGTTTCGTCTTTCACGTCTTGAACTAGGGGGGAGAGGTGAAGCCAGTGGCTACGTTGGTTGCCAGTAGGTGTCGAGGACTATTCGCCTGGTTTTCTGTCACGCCTTTCGAGTGAGGAAAAAACGCCACGCAGAGTGCGCACTTCGAGATGATTCCAGCCTGACTTTGTCAAGACATTGCGCAATGTCAGGCGGGTGGCCTCTCTGCGGGCTTCCGGCAGGAAATAGCCCTTCGGCTCAAGCAATGCTTCGATGTGCTGTACCAGACCATCGAGATCCTCTTGCGGGGCAGGGGGAAGCAAATCTTCATCCGTTGGTTGGATCAGTTTGAGCTCGTCTCGAGCAACTCTTGACCATTCATAGGCACACAGAATCACGGCCTGAGCGAGATTCAACGAACCAAACTCAGGATTGATCGGGACTGTCAGGATTGCACGGGCAAGCGCGACATCGTCAGTCGCTAGTCCGGAGGCCTCACGACCAAACAGTATCGCACTACGCCCCTTGGACTTGGCCACCTCGTCTGCCGCTTCGTCTGGTCCGACGACTGGCTTCGTAACCCCTCGTTTGCGGACTGTCGTTGCATAGATGTTTGAACAATCCGCCACAGCCTCTGCCGTGGAATCATAGATCTGAGCCTGGTCGAGCACAATGTCAGCACCTGCTGCGGCCGGGCCAGCGGAAGGGTTAGGCCAGCCATCTCGCGGCCTGACGATCCGCATTTCGGTCAAGCCGAAATTGAGCATGGCGCGGGCGGCCTTGCCGATGTTTTCGCCCAGTTGAGGACGAACCAGCACGATGATCGGCGCTTCCAATTTTTAATCCTTCGCAGCTTCCTGAACAGTGCTGGCGAATTCTTCAAAATCTCGCGCTTCGCCGAAATCACGATATACACTCGCAAAACGGATATAGGCGACACTATCAATCTGCTTCAGCCCTTCCATCACCATCTCGCCAAGCTTCGCGGACGACACTTCTGCATCTCCCGAGGTTTCCACCTGCCGCTGGATGCCCGAAACCAAGCGGTCGATCTGGTCCTGAGTTACGCCGCGCTTGCGGCATGCCAAAGAGATCGATTGCTCAAGTTTTGAGCGATCAAATGGCTCGCGACGTTCCTGTCCTTTAACTCCCGACTTCACGATCACGACTTCGCGCAATTGAACACGCTCAAAGGTGGTGAAACGCGCGCCACAACTCGCACACTGACGCCTCCGGCGTATCGAGGTGTTATCCTCGGTCGGACGGCTGTCTTTTACTTGGGTGTCGTCATTCGCGCAGAATGGGCAGCGCACTTACTTTTTGATCCTGTTGTAGAATGCGAGCCCGGCACCGGCAGCCAGGCCTAGAGGCCACGAAACAACGGGCAGGATTGCCCCGGCCACGGCACCAATGGCTGCGCCGGTCAGGACCGGCTTGGTTGAAGGATGCTTGATGCCTTCTTTTGCCATGCCTGAGAGTTCATCTTTTGCATCTTCAACCCAGTCTGGGCCATCATTCTTGCTGTCAGACATGGGCTACATTCCGGGATAGACGGGGAAGTCGGCGCACATCTCGCCCACGCGGGACCGCACTTTTTCTTCGATTTGCGCATCACCTTCCGGACCATTTTTGGACAGCCCTTCGACCACTTCTGCGATCAGCGCGCCAATGGCGCGGAACTCGATCGGGCCGAACCCGCGGGTCGTGCCTGCTGGCGTGCCGAGACGGATTCCACTTGTAACAAACGGCGATCGAGTGTCGAACGGGATGCCATTCTTGTTGCAGGTAAGCCAGGCTCGATCGAGGCCAGCTTCTGCTGCCTTTCCGGTCACGTTCTTTGCCGTGAGGTCAACCAGCATCGAGTGGTTATCAGTACCGCCTGAAACGATCCGCAGGCCGTTTTCCTCGAGGCTGGCAGCCAACGCCCGGGCATTTTCTACAATGCGTTGGGCATAGAGTTTGAATTCGGGCCGCAGGGCCTCCCGGAAAGCAACCGCCTTGGCAGCGATCACATGCATGAGAGGGCCGCCCTGAAGACCCGGGAACACCGCCATGTTGAGCGGCTTGGTCAATTTCTCGTCATTCCACAAGATGATGCCTGAACGCGGTCCGCGAAGGCTCTTGTGCGTGGTCGAAGTGACGATGTCGCACTGCGGGAAGGGCGATGGATGCGCTCCGCCAGCCACCAGACCCGAGATATGGCTCATATCGCACAACAGATGGGCGCCGACCTCATCGGCAATCGCGCGAAAGGCTTCAAAATCCCAGATCCGAGAATAGGCGGTGCCACCGCAAATAATCAGCTTTGGCTTATGTTCGCGGGCCGTCGCAGCGACCTGCTCCATGTCGATGAGCTCGGTGCCTTCCAGCACACCATAGCTGACCGGGTTGAACCACTTGCCTGAGATATTGACCGGTGAACCGTGGGTCAGGTGCCCACCAGAGTTGAGATCCAGCCCCATGAATGTATCGCCCGGCTGCAGCAGCGCCAGGAATACTGCCTGATTCATCTGGCTGCCGCTATTGGGCTGGACATTGGCAAAGTCACAGCCAAACAGTTGCTTGGCGCGGTCAATTGCAAGCGTTTCTACGACATCGGCATAATCACATCCGCCATAGTAACGCTTGCCCGGATACCCTTCAGCATACTTGTTCGTGAACACACTGCCTGTGGCTTCAAGCACAGCGCGGCTCGCGATATTCTCACTGGCTATCAGTTCGATCTTGTCACGCTGGCGAGCGAGCTCATTTCCTACAGCCGCTGCGATCTCTGGATCCGCCGTTGCCAGATCATCGTTCCAGAAGCCGTCCATCGGGCCAAATACATCACTTGGGGCTGTACTCATTGGTGCGTCTCAATTCGTGTCGTATCGATGGGCGGTGTACCGAGCTTGTCGACGCGGCGCTGGTGCCTGCCGCCTGCAAATTCGGTATCGAGAAATGTAGCTACGCAAGACTTGGCCATTTCGATGCCTGTCAGGCGTGCGCCGATTGCAATGGCGTTTGCATCGTTATGTTCGCGCGCGAGCGCAGCGGACAATGGCTCCGAAACCAACGCACAACGAACATCGGGATGGCGGTTCACGCTTATCGAGATACCGATACCAGATCCGCACAATGCCACGCCATACTGCACTGTGCCATCGGCCACGACCTCGGCCAGCTTGTAGCCGTAGTCTGGATAGTCGACGCTTTCGCCGACTTCCGGGCCGAGATCGGCCACTTCGTGTCCTTCATCGATCAACCATTCGGCAAGCGCTGCCTTCATGTCGATCGCGGCATGGTCTGATGCAATGGCTATCCGCATGGAACCTTACATAGGGCTCAGTGGCAGATGACTCCACCCCGAAGGATGGGCTTTTCGACCGAAGACATTAAGCAAGTGCGCTTTCGCTGCGCACTACGTCTGGCTCGTGCTCTCCATCGTTTCTTTGTTTTCGAGATATTCCATGATCCGACCAATCAATTCAGTCTGCGCAGGAGCGAGCATCTCCATCGATTCGTCCATGTAGGCCTGGTTAGCGTCTGCGAAGCTTGGTTCCCCTACAACCGCGGGAGAAAGCGCGAAGAATCTCTTGCCGCTCGGCGTTTGGACAAACGCAAGAATATCGTTGAGTTCCTGAAGGGTGAATATCTTTGCATAGGCGGATGTCATTCCGGCCATGATCGAAGGGATATGCTTGCGCAAAACCTCTTTGGATTCGGCAGTGTATTCCGTGATCCAATCATCAAGGATGGCAACGGCACCCGGATCATCCTGGGGCAGGGTAGGAGCAATGGCGATCCGCATTTGGCCTACCATTTGGTCCATCGTCGCAAAAAACAACGCTTCGCGTTCCGCT
This sequence comes from Pseudomonadota bacterium, assembly GCA_038534015.1. GTDB lineage: Bacteria > Pseudomonadota > Alphaproteobacteria > Sphingomonadales > Sphingomonadaceae > Erythrobacter. The sequence continues at coordinate 7,289 of JBCAXQ010000043.1, forward strand.
TCTGGGTAACCGAGATCGACAATCTCTGTCGCTACCGTCATTGCTTCAGGGCTGGTCGCGGTTTCTGAGGTTTCTGCCCCTAGTTCAGACTCAGGAATACCGAGCGTTTCGGATTCGAATGCCGCTTGGGCAGAAGCGGGGTTATTCGCTGCCAGGGCAAAAAGCGAGCTGGCAGCAAGTAGGCGAACGGTGTTTGCAAACGGCATGTGAGGAGTTTGACTTCGCAAACTGGCTTTTGCAACTCCTGATCTTAATCCATTGGCCAGTTCTTCGATTCAGGGTCCGCGTTTAAAGTCCTCCAGCACAAGTCGTGCAACGGAATAACCCGAACCAAGCTGATCGACAAAGTCATCGATCAACGATTCGGCAGGCTCCTGCTTCACCACCAACTCATGCGTTACGTCTTCTCTCAAGTCCGGCATGATCGAAATCGACGCCCAGACATCGGAATGGTCCGCGGCGACCGGGACGCTTGCCAAGAGGTCTAGAAAGCCGACAAACTGCGCGTGTTTGACTGTGAAGGTGCTGAGCGCGTCAAGCGTGTCATTCCCGTAGTGCAATTCAGGATAGGACTGCGTGAAAACGCCAACGTCCGGCACGCAGGTGTAGACTGAAAACACGACACTACGGACCGGCTCGCTTTGCATCCCAACATAGGTCATCTTGGCTTGTGCGAACAACAGAGTCGAAGGGTCGCGCGCAGCCAGTTCACTAAAGATAGAGCTTGCCATCATTGCGCTCCCGGAAGATCAAAATTTCGGGCGTCTATCCATTGCTTCACCGCTCTGTCATACGCTTTTGAAGGCTTGGATGCTGTGCCGGTGACCTCTGCGGTTCCGCGGTTGCCTGCGGCGACATCGGCCGCGGTTCTGCGATACACCCACTTGACGCATTCCATGAACTGGCCAACGCGTTCTCCTGCTTCGCAAAAGGCGCAAGCTTCGAATTCAAAGACAATCTCGTTGGCGTTCCAGTCATTCCCGGATACGCTGTCACCGCCGCCGGGAGCAAACCAGGCGTTTGGAATATTCGGTACATCTTGCATCGTGGCCCGTGTGGTGGTGCCGTTGCAACTTCCAACAACGGATGCCCCCGTTCCTGCTCCGTTGCCGCCGTAATATGGTTCTTTGCGGCCGGGCAGTCGGTCAACGTGTGTGCTCGTTTCGTCCTTTTCAGTTTCGGGATCGTCATCCAGCGCGGTGTTGTCGCGATATTCCCATGGGCCATAGAGATCGCCTGCATCGACGGGCGTGCCATCGATAAGGATCTGCATTACCTGAATGAAGCGAACGCGTTCACACGGGCATCCTGCTTCCGACTTTGCTGGGTCAAAAGTGATGTCTATCCGATTGCTTCGGCCACCACGACCGGTCGTGGTGCCTTCAAAGGGGGTTTCAACCAGATTCGGTTGATCGCCCCCTTCTGGACCCACTACGACCCCGCCAAGAACCTCTTCAATTTCTGTCCTTGGAGTATTTTTCTTTCGTGGTTCACTGTGTTGCTGGGGATCAACCTCTTCGTTGCTTTTTGATCTTCGCATCTGTCTCTCCCAATCCACTAAGCCCCTTTCGGAGCGACGAGGATCGAATAACTCGCTTTGCATAACGCGCCTGCTGCGGGCGCCGGATCACAAACAAGCTCGATCACCTGCACTTCGGTCCGTCGCAGCGTGATCGATTGGCCCGGATTGAGTTTCTGGCCACCTTTGATGTCTCCAGCTGCTCCGCCGGCTGCTGGAGCCTTCCTTAGGTTCACCGTGAATGGGCAGTCATTTCCTCTTCGGCCTGTGTTCTTGATCTTGATAGTGACTGTGCGCTCTTCGCCATAGTCGAAGATGTTGTGTCCGGCAGCTGGGGCACCGCCAACTGCTCCGCAGACATTTTCTGTGCTGTCGCGAAATGTTGCTTCGGGCGTAACAGCAACAGGGGCAGGCGGGGTGGATTCCCCAGCCGCAGCTTCTGTCGCGATCTGTTCGCGCAATGCAATTTGACTCAGAAGAAGTTCCAGCAATCGTGGTGAGCGCGCTGGCTCGACACCTTTTTCGATCAGCCTTCGCAATGACTCGATACTGGCTTCGATTTCGGCGAGAGCCACGGCTTTTACGGCGTATGTACCGCGCTCAAACTTTGCGAGGTCCTTCGTGATCTTTCCAAACTGCGGCAGTTTTACCGGCTTTGCCGGAGCATCCTTCTGATCTTCCTCGGCTTTCTTTCTAGTTTTTCGGTCAGGCATAGGTCTCTCCTCGAATTCTCGAATCGATGCGACCAATGGGAAAGAACACTGGCCTAACTTGGTTGATCTACATTGTAAGTACCCGCCATGTGATGGTGACTCCGTGTTTTGGAGTATGTTCGCGCGGATCGCGCACACGCAAAGCTAGGACTCAATCGAGCTGACGATATATCAGGACAAGTCTCCAGCCTGCCTGCAACCGGACATGAAAAACCCCGCCGGAGCGGGGCTTTTCGAACTACTGATCGAGGAAACTTCGCATCTTGCGCGAACGGCTGGGGTGCTTGAGCTTTCGCAGCGCCTTCGCTTCGATCTGGCGGATACGTTCGCGTGTCACCGAAAACTGCTGACCGACCTCTTCGAGAGTGTGGTCGGTGTTCATTCCGATGCCAAACCGCATCCGCAACACACGCTCTTCGCGCGGCGTCAGCGATGCAAGCACTCGGGTGACGGTTTCCTTGAGGTTCGCTTGAATCGCAGCATCCACCGGGATGACTGCGTTCTTATCCTCGATGAAGTCGCCCAGATGCGAATCTTCCTCATCGCCGATTGGCGTCTCGAGGCTGATTGGCTCCTTGGCGATCTTCATAACCTTGCGCACTTTTTCAAGCGGCATGGAAAGGCGCGCAGCCATCTCTTCCGGAGTCGGCTCCCGACCTTCCTCGTGCAGGAACTGGCGTGAAGTCCGGACCAACTTGTTGATCGTTTCGATCATATGCACCGGGATACGGATCGTACGCGCCTGATCAGCAATTGAACGCGTGATAGCCTGTCGGATCCACCAGGTCGCGTAAGTGCTAAACTTGTAACCGCGACGGTATTCGAATTTGTCGACCGCTTTCATCAGGCCGATATTGCCTTCCTGAATCAGGTCCAGGAATTGGAGACCACGATTGGTGTATTTCTTGGCGATAGAGATCACCAGGCGCAGGTTCGCTTCCACCATTTCTTTCTTGGCGATCCGTGCCTCGCGCTCGCCCTTTTGCACCATGTTCACGATGCGGCGGAATTCAGGCAGAGCCATGCCGGTGTTGGCTGCGATGTCAGTGATCTCAGTGCGAATACGCTCGATTGCGGCCGCTTCCTTGTCGGCAAAGGAGGCCCATTTCTTGTCCTTCTTTGCGTTGGCCTTGATCCAGCTGTCATCCAGCTCGTTGCCCACGTAAGAATTGAGGAAGTCTATCCGCTTTACCTTGTGACGTTCGGCAAGACGCAGCATCTGCCCGCCCAGCGCCGTCAGACGCCGGTTGAAGGCATAGAGGTTGTCGACCAGAAATTCGATCTTGGTCGCGTGGAATTGCATGCTTTCGACTTCGGCTGTCAGCTCATCGCCCAGCTTTTCATATTTCTTCTCTTTGGCGGCCGGGAAGTCGCCGCCAGCGGCGAGCGTGTCGACGCGTTCCGCCTGAAGCTTTTCGAAAGTTTTGAACAGCTTGGTGATGCGAGCGAAGCGTTCGATTGCGTCAGGCTTCAGAGTAGCTTCCATTTGGGCGAGGCTGAGGGTGTTGTCCTCTTCTTCCTCGTCATCCTTCCTGGACTCGCCGTCTTCGCCTTCTTCACCGTCTTCTGAATCGTCGTCGCTGTCATCCTCGTCATCATCGCGGATCGTTGGTCCAGCTGTCTCTTCCGAGATTTCTCCGTTGTCGGCTTCCTCGTTTTCTTCCTCCATCTTGTCTGGCGGAGGTTCTTTGGAAAGCATGGCGTCGAGATCGAGGATTTCGCGCAGCTGCATGTCTTCAGCGTTGAGTGCTTCAGACCACTGGATGATAGCGTGGAAAGTGATCGGGCTCTGGCACAGGCCCATGATCATCATGTCGCGGCCAGATTCGATCCGCTTTGCAATAGCGATTTCACCTTCGCGGCTGAGCAGTTCGACCGCGCCCATCTCGCGCAGATACATGCGCACAGGATCATCTGTGCGCTCGCCCGTCCCGGTCTTTTTGGCGGCAGGCGCCTTTACATCCTTCTTCGCGTCTTTTTTGTCGTCGCCAACGGAGATTTCCTCGACCTCGGCCTCCTGCTCGGCCTCGGCTTCGGCTTCTTCATCATTTTCGACGATCTGGACGCCCATTTCGGACAGCGCAGTCTGAATGTCTTCGATCTGATCGGGGCTCATTTCGCCCGAGGGTAGGGCCTCGTTCAGCTCATCATAGGTGATGTAGCCCTTCTTCTTGGCCTTGGTCATGAGCTTCTTCACAGAAGCTTCGTTGAGGTCGATCAGGGGAGCGTCTTCGCTCTCTTTTGCTTTTGCTTTTGAAGCCATTGATCCCGTTCGTTTCCGTTCTAATCGCTCACCGGCTCGTTAGCCGGATCGGATGATAAATCTGTTGTTGCCGCGGTTGCGGCCTTGCGCCTGCCGAATGCCTTTAGGCGATCTTCAACTATGCGGAGCTGTTCACGCAACCTGGACTGTTCAGCGAATGACCCTTCCGGATCTTCGTCAAACCGACTCACTGTAGCCGCAAGCGCGGCTTCGAGTGCCGGCTTTTCGACCAGCAGCGCAACAGCTTCAGCCAATTCCTCGCTCGCATCACCGGGGTCTGTGCCTTCTCTGAGGAAGGCGAAGCGTGCATCTTCCGGTGGGGCGGGTAGGCCTTGCACCGCTGATATGGCCTCTGACCCACCCGAATCAAGCGTTTCCTCAAGTTCAAACAGAGATTCCACCAGCTGCGTTGTGTTGGGGTCTACTCGCGATAGTCGCCCCAGGGCCTCGCCATGGCGTGTGATTTCGCGAGGATGGCGAACGAGACCCGCGATTACAGCGCTCAACAAGGCATCGCGTGAGCCGCCTGACATAACACGTTGAAGCGCACTTCGGGCGTCCTGAGAAAGGCCGCGTGGCGCTGGCTTGAATGAGCCTCCACCGCGCCATTGGCTTCGTGTTTGCTGTTGCCTGGGTGGATAGGCAAACACAGAAAAACGATCGAGCAGTTCGCGGCGATAGAGCGAGCGAATGTCCGGATCCTGGATCGTCTCGCAGTGTTCGATCAGACGCGCCTTAAGGCCGGCTTTTGCCTCTGGGCTGTCGAGAGACTCGGCGTCACGTTCGAACTGCCACAGTGTTTCGAGCAGGCTCGCAGGCTGGGCCAACAGCCTCTCCATCGCTGCTGGACCTTGCTGAGCAATCAAATCATCGGGATCAAGGCCAGCTGGCAGCCGCACAATTGAAAGCGAGCGGGAGGGGCGGAGTAGTGGGAGCGCGCGGCCAATGGCACGGATCGCCGCCTTTTGCCCGGCATTGTCGCCATCGAAGCACAGGATCGGCCGCTCGACCATGCGCCACAGCATTTCTAGCTGCATTTCGGTAAGGGCCGTGCCGAGCGGAGCGACCGCATCCTCGAATCCGGCCTGCGCCAGCGCGACGACATCCATGTAGCCTTCGACGACGATAATCCTGCCACTTTGGCGCGAAGCGGGTGCGGCGCGGTGCAAATTGTAAAGCGTTCGGCCTTTGTCGAAGAGCGGCGTATCGGGCGAGTTGAGATATTTGGCGACGCCATCCCGCTTGTCGAGAATACGCCCGCCAAACGCGATCACCCGCCCGCGCGCATCCTGGATCGGCAGCATGATCCGTTCCCGGAACCGGTCATATCGCGTGCCGTCATCGGTCTCGATCCGCATGCCGGTTTCAACCAGCATCTGATCATCAAATTGCGAAAGCGCGCGGGGCAAAGCCTGCTTGCTTTCAGGCGCGAATCCGAACCCGAATTCATCGAGGATTTCTCGAGAGAGACCACGTTTTGCAAGGTATTCCTGTGCAACGCGGCCATTGGCGCTGTGGAGATTATCCATAAACCACTGTTGGGCGGCGGTCGTCACATCGACCAACTCAGCGCGCTTTTCCGCTTTCTTGGCGGCGACCGGATCGGGGGCGGGAACTTCCATACCGGCTTCGGCGGCAAGTTCCTTGACCGCATCCATGAAGGAGAGGCCGCGCTGGTCCGTCATCCAGCGGATCACATCGCCATGCGCTCCGCAACCAAAGCAGTGGTAGAAACCCTTTTGGTCGTTGACTGTGAAGCTCGGCGATTTCTCGTCATGGAACGGGCAGCAAGCTTTCCACTCCCGCCCTGCTTTCTGCAGCTTGTCGGTCCGCATGATGACGGTCGACAGCGTCACGCGCGCGCGCAGTTCGTCCAGCCATTGCGGGGATAAAGCCATGAATGCAGATTGCGCCGGATTGGGCGCGCATTCAAGCGTGCGTGGTGGACAAGACTGTGGCTAGTTTAGCTCAACGCCGCTTTCACCAGGCCGCTGGCCAGTTTGCCATCGAGCACCGCACCGTGGCGGGACTTTAGCTCACCCATAACTCGGCCCATGTCTTTCATGCCTTCCGCGCCAGTTTCAGCAACGATTTCGGCGATTGCGACCTTCGTGTCGTCCTCGCTCATCATCTGCGGCAGGAACTCTTCGATAATCCCGAGCTCGGCCTGTTCTTTCGCTGCGAGTTCATCGCGCCCGCCTTGCTCATACATCTCGATCGATTCGCGGCGTTGCTTGGCCATTTTCTGCAGCACGGAGGTGACCAGATCATCGTCCGGGATGTCCTTGCCCGAGGTCCGCTCTTCAATATCGCGGTCCTTGATCTTGGCGGAAATCTGGCGGAGCGCAGCGGTGCGGTCCTTCTCGCCGGCTTTCATCGCTGTAATTGTGGCGGCTTTGATATCGTCGCGCAGGCTTGTTTCGGACATGTAACTTGGTCTTTCTTGTGGATGGTTTCAGCCAGCATGCAGCTTAGCCGAGATATGTGGGCTGAGATAGGTTGACGGCGGCTCAGTGCAAGCTTAGCCGGTGAGACTTAGCGACATTGCTGGAAACCTCTTAATTCGGAGCGCCCTATGGCTTCTTCTGCCACAACTCCTGCGCAACCATCAGGTGCGACGGGAGTCCTTGTTATGGCCGATGGGTCGGTGATCTGGGGCAAGGGGTTCGGAGCGACCGGCAGCGCGGTCGGCGAAGTGTGCTTCAACACCGCGATGACAGGGTATCAGGAGGTGATGACCGATCCGTCCTACGCCGCGCAGATCGTCACCTTCACATTCCCGCATATCGGCAATGTCGGCGCCAATGCTGAAGACGTTGAGAGCAAGGTAGAAGGGGCGGTGGGCTGCATCACCCGAGAAGATGTGACCCGCGCATCGAACTTTCGGAATGGTAAGGGGTTGGAACTCATCGCGCATGGCATGGATGAGGGTGAGTTCAGTGCTTGGATGCGCGCAAATGGCAAGATCGGTCTGGCCGGGGTCGATACCCGCGCATTGACCCGGCGCATCCGCCTAAGCGGCGCGCCCAATGCGGTGATCGCGCATGACGCGGATGGAAACTTCGACATTCAGGCATTGCTTGCCCGCGCTCAGGAATGGGCCGGGC
>JBCAXQ010000044.1:0-14853 GCA_038534015.1 Pseudomonadota bacterium
CCAAATTCCGGCCCTAGCTCCAACGCAAGATCCGCCGCTTCAAGCGCTGGAAGATGCTCGCTGCCACGAAAACGCAAGCGCGCGATTTCCACCCACACAGCAGGGTTCTCAGAATCCAGTTCCAGCGCCTCGTCCAGCAATCTTCCGCCGTCCGCGAGTCTCCCTTCGCGCATCGCAGATCGCGCGTCGTCGAGCACTTCGACAACGCCGAGATTTTCTTTAACAGCGCCGTTCTGATCCCCAGCATCTTCGCTGAAAAAGCCAGCACATCCGGTCAACGCCAGATAGGCACTTGCCAGAAGTCCGACATGAATGAGGTCAGGTCTGAAGATCATATTGCTTCAGAAGATCATAGAGTGTCGGGCGGCTGATCCCGAGCAGTTTGGCTGTGCTCGATATATTTCCTTCACTGCGGGCCAGCGCATGTCGAATGACCCGACGATCCGACTGTTCGCGGGCTGCTTTCAGGTTCAGCACTTCTGCTTGCTCCTGATCGGCACCATTGAAATCGAGATCTTCCGCGCCGATCATTTTGCCATCAGCCATGATCACCGCGCGTTTCACGCGATTTTCCAGCTCGCGGACATTGCCTGGCCAATCATGCGCATCGATCGCAGCCAAGGCGTCCGGTCCGAAGCTGGTTACCTGCGGGTTCATTTCGGTTGCGAAACGTTTGAGGAATGCCTTGGCAAGCAGGACTGCGTCTCCATAGCGCTCTGCCAGCCCTGGAATCCGCACCACGATTTCCGCCAATCTGTAGAACAGGTCTTCGCGGAAGGTGCCCTCACCAATCATCTTTTCAAGATCCTGATGGGTCGCGCAGACGATGCGGGTGTTTACAGCTATCTGTTTGCGTCCACCGATCCGTTCAATAGTGCGTTCTTGCAGGAACCGCAGCAACTTCACTTGTAACGGCAGCGGAATATCACCAACCTCATCGAGGAACAGAGTGCCACCGTTGGCGCTTTCGATCTTGCCTTCCGTGGTTTTGACCGCGCCCGTGAATGCGCCCTTTTCATGGCCGAACAATTCACTCTCAAGAAGGTTTTCGGGAATTGCGGCACAGTTGATCGCTACAAATGGACCATCGGCCCTGTCACTGGCGTCGTGCAGTCCCTGAGCCAGCAATTCCTTGCCTGTCCCGCTAGCCCCCAACAGCATGACAGATACGCTTGTTCCAGCCACTCGCTCAATCGTACGAGCCACTTTGACCATTTCCGGTGCGCCAGTGATTAGGCGGCCCAGAACCGTCTTTTCTTCGCCAGAGCTGGCAACCAGACGACGGTTCTCCTGCTCAATAGCATGCAGGTTGAAAGCTCTGCGGACAATCAGCCCAAGTGCTTCGATATCCAGCGGCTTCTGGTAGAAGTCATATGCACCGCGCTCAATCGCCTTCAACGCGCTTTCCCGCGCGCCGTGCCCGCTGGCAACGATAACCTTCGTGTCAGGCTTCAAGTCCATGATTGCGTCAAGGACCGCGAAGCCTTCCGTTGTACCGTCAGGATCCGGTGGCAGGCCAAGATCAAGCGTGACAACGGCCGGCGTTTCGCTCCGCAAAGCCGCGATTGCGCTATCCCGATCGCCTGCGATCACAACCTCGAAGTCTTCATAAGCCCATTTGAGTTGAGCCTGCAGGCCTTCGTCATCCTCGATCACGAGCAGCGTTGTTTTCTTGTCCGCCATCACACGACCTCTTTCGATATCTGATTTTTACCGCCCAGGATTTTGGCGGCTTCCATCATTGGTAGGCTGACAGAGAACCGAGTTCCCAGCCCTTCGCGGCTTTCGACTGTCACCCGTCCACCCATGGCCTTGATAATCTCACGCGCTTCGAACGCACCGATGCCGAAGCCGCCATCTTTCGACGAAACAAACGGTTTGAACAGGCCATTGCGCACAAAGCCGGGCGACATTCCGCAGCCAGTATCGACAATATCTACCTGACCGGTAATCCCGTCCGATGTGACTGAAAGGTAGATCGGCGCGTCGGTTGCGCTCGCATCAACGGCGTTTTGCACAAGGTGGATGAGCGCCTGCTCGAGGCCATCTGTATCCGCTTGAACAGGGGTCGGTTCGACCCGAGTCAGCGAAACCGGATGAGAATGTTTGAAGCGGTCGACAACGCTCTCGGCCAAAGATGCCAGATCGACCTTGCTGTTCGCTTGCACCTGTCCCGAACCATAGCGTCCCAGCCTGGCAAGCAGCGTGTTCAACTTGTCGGACGAGTTGCGCAAAGTCACCAGCATGTCTTCGCGGAATTCGGGCTTCTCGGCATGCCTTTCCGCATTGCGCGCAAGCAATGAAAGCTGGCTGGCCAGATTCTTGATATCGTGCATCACAAAGGCGATGCGACGATTGAATTCGTCAAATCGGCTCGCTTCCATAAGGGCTTGCTGGCCCGCCTGCTCTGACAAATAGCTTGCCAGTTGCTGACCCACGACGCGCAGCAGGTCATAGTCTTCCCAGTCGAGCCTGCGCTCAATCCTCGGACGAGCGAGCACAATTGAACCAACCAAACGATCAAAGTGGATCAGTGGCACCAATGCCCATACATCGGGCGCTTCGGATAGCCACGATGGAACCGTCGCGACTTCACCGTGATGATCAACACCCGCCCGCACTTCATCCAGGTCGAGCACGTAATTGTGCTGCTCTAGCAATCCGGACAGATCGTAATCAGCTGCGACAGCCGGCACTTCGATCGTAGGCCAATTCCACCGAGCGACCAATTCGAGCTGCGCCTCTTCATTGGGGACCAGCAACAACCCGGCCGGACTATCCGTAATGTCGGCAATGGCTTGAACCGCACGCTCATGAAAGCTGAGGCTGCCAGGGGAGCCGCGCCCGATTGTGTGGGTGAAGCGAAGCCACTCCTCACGATAGTCATAGCGGTGCTGAAAAAGATGCTTAGTAGCGGTGACCCGCAGCCAGCCGCGCAATCGCTGTGATGGCAGCCAAAGCGCCGCTGCAACGACGGCCATGACCAAAAATACCACGGGCGTTGCACGCCCAATGTCCCCGCCCAATGCGGCGAGCGACTTCGTCGCCAAAGCCATGATCAGAAGGTAAGCGCCGATCACCAACAAGGACAGGGTTTGGAACGTGAACGCCCGGGAGGGTCGGAACTGCAGACCGGCTGTCGATGCATTGGCACCAAGAGCCAAGCAAACGACCATCAAACCACCAACGTATCCCCGCAACGCAACGAGCAGCGCCGGGTCACCACCTGTGAAATAGCCAATCGTGTAGAAGTTCAGGTCGTATGCCCACACCCCAGCAAGCGCGATTCCGCTCCATTGCAGTATCTTGCGAGACTGCAGTGCGGCACCGACGTAGAGATTGTGAATCAGGACGAGCGCACCCACAGCTACCAACATGTGGAGCATTGCGCTGACTTCGAAAGTCAGCTCCGCCAATTCTGAAGTAAGCGGCAGCCGCGTATCAATCAGCAAAAGAACTGGCTGAAGCAACTGCACAAACATCAAAGCGACAATGACCGGACGGATTGGTTTCACGCTTTCGTCTCGTCCGTCAGTCGAAAAGAGACGGAAAATCAGAGCGATGTAGGTCAGATTACGCGCAGCCTCTGCCAGTTGTGCCTCAGGTTGGGCCGCACCAACAGAAGCACACAGTGCACACCAGATCGATGTTGCAAGAGTGGCCGCCAGCGCCACCCCGCGGTCCGGCCTGGATTGATCGCCATAGCGAACGATCCACAGCCCGGCACCAGCGCTGAACACAGCGCCGGCCAGATAGCCGGCAAAGCTAGTCAGTTGGAGAAGGCTATCTCCCAACATCACCGCGCGCCTTCAGGCCAAAGCACGACTCGAACAGTCTGGAGCAGGATAACCAGGTCCAGAAAGGGCGTGTAATTCTTGGCGTAGTAGAGATCGTATTCGAGTTTTTTGCGGCTGTCCTCGGTAGAGGCGCCGTAGGGATAATTGATCTGCGCCCATCCGGTTATGCCCGGCTTGACCATGTGCCTTTCCCCGTAAAACGGGATGACTTCCTGCAGGTCATCAACGAATTTCGGAACCTCTGGTCGCGGCCCCACAAAACTCATATTTCCTTTGAGCACGCTCCAGGATTGCGGCAGCTCATCGATCCGAACCTTGCGTATAAAGCGACCGAGCCGGGTGATGCGAGGATCGTTCGCTTCCGCCCACTTCGCTCCATCTTTTTCCGCATCAGTGCGCATGGACCGCAGTTTCACAAGGTGGAATGGTTCGCCAAACAGGCCAACCCGCTCCTGCCTGAAGAAGGCTGGCCCCTTGCTGTCGAGTTTAACCAGGATGGCGAACAACCCGATAATAGGGAAAGTCAGCAAGAGCAGGATCAGGCTGGCAATGATGTCGAACAGCCGCTTTACCGCGCTCGAGAACATTCGACCGGACGAGAATCCATCTGAAAAGATAAGCCAGCTCGGGTTGACCGTATCCAGATCAACCCGCCCGGTTTCGCGTTCGAGGAAACTCGAGAATTCATTGACGTGAACGCCCTTCGTCTTGATCCGAAGCAGGTCTTTGAGCGGCAGGGAATTGCGCCGCTCCTGCAGCGCGAGCACAACTTCGCTAACTCCAAGGTTCTCGACAAAACGCCCAAGATCATGAATCGCTTCACGCGCAATCGCTTCTTCGACAACACGTTCCGGTTCACTCATCGCAATGTAGGAAACAATCGCAAAACCGCTTTCCGGGCGGTCACCAAGTTCACGCAAACGCTGTGCGCGGTCGCCAGCACCGAGAACCATGACCCTGCGGCGAAACGCCGAAGAGCCAATGAATGAGTTAAGCAGAAGGCGGTCAGCAACCAGCAGCAAGATTGCAAAGCACATGGAGTAGAACAAGGTCGATCGCCAGAAGGTGCTGCCCGGCAAGACGAAGTCGATCACCGCGAGTGCAATGATGCCCAGGCTGATTGCAACGAGCAATCTCGCGCCTGCAAACCTGAGGCTGCGCAACGCATAGGGGCCATAGACCCCCACCGAGATCATCGCCAACCAGACGACGGCGGCTGATCCGACCAAAGGAAACCAGCGTTCCTGAATTTCGCCCAGCTCCATTCCAATCTGCGAAGCCCGCAATTGCCAAGCGAGCTCGCTGGCGAGAACCAGCAAGGCAAAATCCAGCAGGCCGAGCAGCATCACGGCATGGGGGATGTAGTGCTTGAACAGGCGGATCATGTGGTTTGCGGCTCGCAACAACTCTTATCGTCACCAGCGCACTAAACCCCAGACATTAAGTGTCGGTAAACTTTACAGGCCGCCCGCAAACGCCCGCGAACCCTGCATTTGCACAGTTAACGAGACATCAAGCATTCGCCCTGCCTGCACGTCCATTAAGTTGTCCATTGCGATGCCAGCCTTGCCGAAGCCGGAGTGAGACAATCGGCGCGCCCACACCGAGGACAGCCCGTACCCAAGGGCGTGGCATCTTCAATCGCCAGCGAGACCCCGCGCGCATGTGCCAATTCACCTGCAAAACGCGCTTCCAGCCCAAGCACAATGGATCGCCGTGCCGAGCAGGCTGCACCATCGACTTCGATAGTCCGCGCGATCGTAAACCAGTGTTTCGGAGCGGCCTCGCCCTCTCCAAAAGTCACCGCCTGGGTTAGCATTTGCCCACGACTTTCGAACGCAGCATAGGGCGCCCAGGCCGGCCAACGCGCACCTTCCAAAGGGAAAACTGCCCCACTCGCTCCAGCGGTAAACGCCACCATCCGGCCAGTGCGCCCAAACCTCGCGCTGAAGAAAGGCAAACCACGCTCGCCGACCCGCTGCAGGGTGGTGAGCCTTTGCGCCAGCTGATCGAAGCTCACCGCAAATCTGCGTTGAAGAACAGCAAGATCATATTGGGTCTGCTCACACGCTCTCAAGAAACGCCGATACGGCATGAGCAGCGCAGCCGCGACATAATCAGTTACATATTCACGGAAGCGATCACGCGCCTCCCGATTGGGAAGTTGCGCCCCCTCTACCACAAGTTCGATTGCCTCCCGTTGCTCGAGCGCCCCGACCTGTCGGGCAATCTGAAACCGCCGAGCCGCACCAGGTAGCATCTCGGACAGTTGCAATTGGCGTGCATGCAAGTCCACTCGGCTGACTTGCCCTGGAATAACCTCAGCCGGTAAAATGCGGACCGAAAGCCGGTGTTGTTCTCGCAGCCGTTCGGTCAACGCAGCGGCTGTATCAGCGCGAGACAAGCGCATTTCGTCCGACAGCGCTTCTGCCGCATCATCCAGATCTGCAAAATGGTTTTGCCATCGTTCGACTGCCTCGCGTGCGTCGGCATCAGGATCATCTCGCTTAGTCGTATCACTGCCCGCATTGTCATACAGACGGGCGAAAGCAGCAGCAGCCTGGGGCGCGGCAGCGAGGAATTCCTGAATCTCTTCACGATCAATGCCAAGATCGGAAAAGCGTTGATCAGCCAATCGCCTCGCCAGACCATCAATCCCGCCGATTGCTTCATCTTCCCGAAGGCTGCGCGGATCGAAATCGAACCGCTCAATCACCTGTACGAGCACGCGCGCAGATAAGGGGCGCTGATTGCGCTCGATGAGGTTGAGGTAGCTCGGGGAGATACCAAGAGACGCAGCCATAGCAGCCTGGGTCAGTCCTTCGCGTTTGCGCAAACGGCGCAGAGCGGGACCAGCGAGAAGTGCATTTTCAGACATGCTGTTATCTGTAAATAAATTTACATCATGACACAAGTTTTACGGTTTTTGAGCCGATACAGACATGAAAGTCTGTAACTTTTTCTGTGAATTTCGGCTCTCTTCGCACATGCACAATGGGGTAACCCTCCCCAAAAGCATTCAGGAGATCACCGTGACCTATCAAGCCACCATCGACCAAATGGGCAAGACCATTTCCGCAAACGGCCCGAGCTGGGCGGCCATCGATCCTGAAGCGACAGCCCGCATGGCTATCCAGAACCGCTTCCCTACCGGCCTCGACATCGCGAAGTACACCGCGAAAATCATGCGCGCCGACATGGATGCCTATGACGCCGACCCAGCGAACTACACGCAGTCGCTTGGTTGCTGGCACGGCTTTATTGCCCAGCAGAAGATGATCAGCATCAAAAAGCATTTCGGCAGCACCAAACAGCGCTATCTCTACCTGTCTGGTTGGATGGTCGCAGCTTTGCGCAGCGAGTTCGGCCCGCTTCCCGACCAGTCCATGCACGAGAAAACCAGCGTGCCTGCTCTGATCGAAGAGCTCTACACCTTCCTCAAGCAAGCCGACGCTCGCGAGCTTGGCGGGCTGTTCCGCGCTCTCGATGATGCACGCGATGCCGGTGACGCGGTCGAGGTGAAGCGTCTTGAAAACGCTATCGACAATTATGAAACCCACGTCGTTCCGATCATCGCAGATATCGACGCCGGTTTTGGCAACGCCGAGGCGACATACCTTCTCGCCAAGAAGATGATCGAAGCGGGGGCCTGCGCCCTGCAGATCGAGAACCAGGTGTCGGACGAAAAGCAGTGCGGCCACCAGGACGGCAAAGTCACTGTTCCGCACGAAGACTTCGCACAGAAGATCCGGGCCTGTCGCCATGCCTTCCTTGAGATGGGTATCGAGGACGGCATCATCGTCGCGCGTACAGACAGCCTTGGCGCTGGCCTCACCAAACAGATCGCCTACACCAAGGAACCCGGCGATCTGGGTGATCAATACAACAGCTTCCTCGATTGCGAAGAGGTCGATCCCACCAACATCAAGAACGGCGACGTTTTCCTGAGCCGTGACGGCAAGCTTCTGCGTCCAAAGCGCCTGCCTTCGAACCTGTTCCAGTTCCGTGCAGGAACGGGTGAGGATCGTTGTGTCCTGGATGGCATCACGTCGCTGCAAGCAGGCGCTGACCTGCTCTGGATCGAAACCGAGAAGCCGCATGTGGAGCAGATTGCCGGCATGGTCGACCGTATCCGCGAAGTCGTGCCCAACGCAAAGCTGGTGTACAACAACTCGCCTTCGTTCAACTGGACGCTGAACTTCCGCCAGCAAGTCTATGATGCGTGGGCAGAAGCGGGCAAGGATGTCTCGGGATATGACCGTGATGCGCTCATGAGTGTCGACTATGACACGACCGAGCTTGCGGCTGAAGCAGACGAGAAGATCCGCACCTTCCAGGCCGATGCCGCGAAGCGCGCTGGCATCTTCCACCATCTTATCACGCTGCCGACCTATCACACGGCCGCGCTGAGCACAGACAATCTCGCGAAGGAGTACTTCGGCGAGCAGGCCATGCTCGGCTACGTCAAGAACGTGCAGCGCGAGGAAATCCGCCAAGGCATCGCCTGCGTCAAGCACCAGAACATGGCCGGTTCGGACATCGGTGATGATCACAAGGAATACTTCGCCGGTGAAGCTGCCTTGAAAGCGGGCGGCAAGGATAACACCATGAACCAGTTTGAGGCTGCATAGGTCGCTTGATGGTTTCCCCTTCCCGCGAGGTTGGCCTAGCCCCGCCTCGCGGGAACCTTTACAGGGCCGAGTGAGCTTAAGACTTACCAGCCCAGGAGAGTTAGAATGACTGATGAAACGACCCGCGAACCAAGCCGCGCCCGTGCGCTGCTTTCGACGGCCGACATGAAACTGCTGCGCCGTGCGCTGGAAAGCCACGCCCGCAACACCGAAGACCGCGATGAACTGGCGAAGATCAACGCCCTGCACCACCGCCTTGGGACTTACGTCCCCAGCCCGGAGTAGGAAACACCTTCGAACACCTGTTTCTCCTGGGGAGGAGAAAACGGCCGTCAGAGCATCCCGCGCTCTGGCGGCCGTTATTTTGTCTTGAAGCTGCGGTTTACCGCAAGCAATCACCCTCCGGCGCGCGGCATCAGATCAAGCGTCGCTGATGTCATCGCTTCAGTCGCGGTTGCGATCACCTTCTCTGCATCCGGTGCCCAGAATGGTGAATGAAGCGACGGCAAAGTCAGTTCTCCAGCCTGCGCTTTCTCCCAATCCTCCAGGGGAACGCCGCCAACCCAAAAGATGAGCGATTCAACGTTCTCCGGATCGGCGCGACGGAACTGACCAAAGTCTTCTCCGCCCATCACGGATGGCACTTCTCTTACGCGGTCACCAAAACGGGCCCTGAGCCCTTCCATCACGCGATCCGTAAACTCCGGATTGTTGTAGGTTGATGGCGTGTAAGGGTCCTGCACGGTCACCGTCGGCAGTTTGTCTTCAGGCATGCCCGCTGCCAGCGCCTCACCGCGCGCGATACGGGCAATTCCCTCGAGCAACTGCGCACGCACTTCGTCAGTGTAAGACCGCACGGTGATCTGCAAGCGTGCTTCATCCGAGATGATGTTGTGCTTTGACCCGGCTTGGAAGCTGCCGACTGTTACGACCGCTGGTTCAAGCGGGCTGACTTCGCGACTGACCAGTGTCTGCAGGCGCGACACGATGTTGGTTCCAATGATGATCGGATCCTTGGTCGTATGCGGATAGGCACCGTGGCCGCCAACGCCCGGAATGATCACATCAACGCTATCGACATTCGCCAGCGCGTATCCCTTGGAATAGCCGATGAAGCCTGCTGGCGCGCCAGCGGCATCATGGAAAGCGAGGACATAGTCTGGTTTGGGAAAGCGTTCATAAAGTCCATCGTCGAGCATCGCGACGGCTCCCTCGCCCAGCTCTTCGGCCGGCTGCAGGATCATCACCAGCGTGCCCTGCCATTCGTCCCGGCGCTCTGACAGCAACTGCGCAGCCCCGACCCAGGCGGCCATATGCGTGTCGTGACCGCAAGCGTGCATCACGCCCGTCTCGATGCCGTTGGCTGGAACGGCCGTCCGTTTGGAGGCGTATGGCAGCCCGGTCTGTTCGATGACCGGCAGGCCATCCATATCCGCTCGCAGCATGACGGTTGGGCCGTCGCCATTGCGCATCACTGCAACCACACCGGTCTGGCCCACCCCCTCGGTCACATCAAAGCCCAGATCGCGCGCGCGCTGTGCCAGCTTCCTGGAAGTCTCGAATTCCTGGAATGACAGCTCCGGATTGGCGTGCAGGTCCTGATACAGGTCGATCAGGCCGGGCATATCCTCGGTAACCGCGTCGCGCAGTTCATCTGCATGCACGGGCGAACCAATCGCTATAGCCAGTGCGGCAGCTCCACCGAGCAGTGTCCTGAACATCATCATCTTCCCCTCTGTCCTTCGATGTATCTCGCTTCGTTTCGTCGCGCGTGGAGAACGCTTGAAACACATGAGACAGTGTCCAAGCATACAAATCAAATTGATCAGTCTCCGCCCCTTTGATTGCATAGATTGGCAAAGGTGTGCGGTTGGAAATCAGCATTGGGCTTGTCTGGCACATCGCGGGGCCAGTAGGAAATGGAGCGGCCTGATCATGCCATATCGTAGAACATGACCAGCAGGATCGAGAGTGTTGTGACCATGATCGCAACCAGAGGGAGGCCGGTGCGGATGTAGTCTTTGAACTCGTAATTGCCCTCCGCCATGATCAGCATGTTGGTCTGATACGCAATCGGCGTCGCGTAACACAGGTTGCAGCCAAACAGCACAGCCAGGATTAGCGGTTCCGGGGGCAACCCCAGCTGGGTCGCGATGTTAAAGGCAATCGGCGTGCCTACCGTTGCGGCAGTGGCATTCGAGGCAAAGTTCGTCAGCAAGGTGACGAACGCCATGATCGCCGCCAGAACCAGCGCGGGGGGCAGGAACGAAAGCCCAAGGGACATGACCTCACCCAGCCAGGCTGCTGCTCCGCTTTCAAGCACGATACGACCGATCGCGATGCTTGCCGCAACGAGAACGATCACCTTTGCCGAAAGCGCTCGCCCAACACGGTCAAACTTCACGCAACCGGTAACAAACATCAGAATCGCACCCATCAGGGCCGAGATCGCGATCGGCATCTTGAGAAGGTAAAACCCTTCGAGCCCGATGAACGGAATGCCGACGGACGCCGTCGCGACCGCGCCGAACATTATCCCCGCCGCGAGCAACGCTTTGGACCGTCGTGGAAGTTCACGCGCCCCTTCGAGAAGGAGCAGGCTGTCATTGCGCGCAAAGCTCTGCAGGTCTTCATTGAGACCCATGACAAGCAGCACATCACCTTCAGCAATGCGCAGATCGCCAGTGTCCGAATATTTTTCCCTTTCACCCAGCAAGCGGTCAGGCCGGTGTATCCCGATAACCGCGACGCCATAAAGATCGGCGATGCCCGACGTAGGCAGGGTCCGTGTGATCAAGCGCGAATCCGGCGTCACAGTCATCTCGACAACCGTAATGTCTTCCCTGGTCGAGGAAGACTGGCGCTTGATCCGATCGAGCACCCAGCTGGGGGCAAGTTCGCCCTTCAACACCCGTGTTGCGTCCTCGAGAGCCTCGTGCGTGCCCGAAATGTGTAGCCGTTGCTGAGGCTGCAGCGGCCCGGTTGGTTGGTCATGAAATTCAATGTTATTCGGCAGTTTTGGGAGGATCGCCGATAGCTCATTGCCGGTCAGAGCGCTCTCGCTGCCCACCCTGATACGGGTATGAAATATGCGCCGGGACGCATCCGCCACTTTGCTGTTGTCCCCCAGCAGGCGCGGCATCACCAGCCACAAATATGGGAGTGCGACCAAGGCTGCGATCAGAACGATCGGCGTGTAGTGAAACACACCCATCTGCTCCATGCCGAGATCCACGGCTATCGAGGTGACCAAGATGTTGGTTGACGTGCCGATTGTCGTCGCCATCCCACCGATAAGAACGGCTGCGTTGAGCGGGATCAGCGTTTTCGAAGCTGGCATTGCCCCTTTAGCGGCCAGAGCGACAAAGATGGGCAGCAGCAGAACGAGCACCGGCGTGTCATTGACTGCCATGGAAAGGAACAGCGCGATCAGGAGCGATACAAGCAGCCCCAGCTGGAGGTTAAACTTGAACACCCCTTCCAGCATTCGCGCCGCCGGTTCGAGTGCGCCTGTTACAACCAGGCCTCGCCCCATGATCATAAGGGCGCAGATGGTAATCAGCGCGTAGTGACCAAACCCGCCAAAGGCGAGCGCCAGCCCGTCCGTCGGTTTGCCTCCCGGTAGCGGGGCGAAATATAGGCCGACCGCGATTACGGCGATGGTTATCAGGGACACCATCTCGACGGAGTACCGCCCGCGAGCAAAGGCCACGAACATCAGGATCGTAATGATCATCGCAGCGAGTGCGTGGTAAGATGGCATCGAAATCATGCAGTCGCTCCTAACAAACGGGAATCCCAAAGCTTGCAAGGAATTACAAGCGAATTGTGGGAATGCTTTCTGGCGGTCGCTTACGACTAAGCCGGTGGCCGTGACTCTGATCACGGAAATCGGGCTTGGCCAACTCTAACCCTTCACTCCTCAATACAGGAGACAATCGATGACCGACTTCATAAAGTTCACCGGCAATAACCATGAGGCGGTGTACGTCGTTCCGAGGGCGGTGACTGCCATTGTACAGCGCGGCGAGGCATGCAATCTGGTGATGCGAAGAGGAAACGGTCTCGACATCAACGAGGGTGCCGATGAGGCCTTGCGACGGATTGATCGCGCAAACTAGCATGCGCGGATCGGAAATTTGGCCGCCAATCGCCAGATTTGTGTGATGGTGCCCCTGGCCGGACTCGAACCGGCACTTCCGTAGAAAAGCGATTTTGAATCGCTCGCGTCTACCAATTCCGCCACAGGGGCACTTATGCAAGATCGGCGCTGTTAGCGCCGCGATGCAGCCGCTTCAAGAACTCACTTGAGTGAATTGGCGAGTATCTTGTGCAACTTGGTGTGCAAAGAGTTGTTGGCGGCAAGAACTTGCGCCGAATGAATCGGGTTGGACCGACCGCGAAAATCGCTGACGAAGCCGCCTGCTTCGCGGACCAACAGACATCCTGCCGCCGTATCCCAGTCATTCAGACCGCTTTCCCAGAAACCGTCAAACCGCCCCTGGGCAAGATAGGCCATATCGAGTGAAGCCGCGCCGAGCCTCCGGATACCGGCAACTTCTGGACCAATCGCCCCGAAAATGCGGCCCCATTCTGAAAAATCACCATGGCCCTGAAACGGAATGCCAGTCGCGATCAAAGAGTCGCTGAGATGCGAGCGTGCCGAGACGCGCAGACGCGAATCCATCAACCATGCACCGCGGGTCTTCTCAGCCCAGTAAGTTTGGTCATTTATCGGATGATAAATCACCGCAGCAGTGACATCGCCCCAGCCCTTACCGTCCAGACGCGGTTCCTGTGCGGCTATCGAAACCGCAAAATGCGGGATGCCATGAAGGAAATTGCTGGTCCCATCGAGCGGGTCGATAATCCAGCGTGGCTTATCCGGATCGCCTTCGATCACACCGGCTTCTTCGAGCACAAAGCCCCAGCCGGGTCGCGCAGTGAGCAGCTCATCATAAATCGTGCGTTCTGCGCGTATATCGGCCTTGCTGACAAAATCCGCCGGGCCTTTGCGGCTGACCTGCAAGTGTTCAACTTCGCCAAAATCGCGGCGCAAGCGGTTGCCCGCCTTGCGTGCTGCGCGTTCCATGACGCGAACCAGACCTGAAAACATCGACATCGGGTTTAGCTCGCTTTGCCGACGTAGGTCTGCTCGTACACATCAACGACGATGCGCGTACCGCTGCCAATATGCGGCGGCACCATGATGCGAACACCATTGTCGAGCACAGCTGGCTTGTAGCTGGAAGAGGCAGTCTGCCCTTTTACCACGGCATCTGCTTCAACAATTTCGGCTTCGATCTGTTGCGGAAGCTGCACCGAAATCGGCTTCTCTTCCCACAGCTCAAGCATCACCTGCATACCATCTTGCAGGAACGGGCGGGCATCGCCCAACAGGTCGCTCGGCAACATGATCTGTTCGTAGGTTTCCTGGTCCATGAAGACGAGCATGTCGCCATCTTCGTAGAGGAATTGATAATCGTTGGTGTCGAGGCGCACTTTCTCGACCGTGTCAGCGCTGCGGAAGCGGACATTGGTCTTGCGGCCATCCTGCAGGTTTTTCATTTCGACCTGCATGTAAGCCCCACCCTTGCCAGGCTGGGTGTGCTGGATCTTGGCAACCTTCCAGATGCCCTTTTCGTACTCGATGATGTTCCCGGGACGGATATCGACGCCGCTGATTTTCATGGGGCTCTGAGCCTTCTATTTCGGAGATTGGCAGCATTGCTGCTGCAATTGCTGGCGCGCATAGCCGAGGCTTCAGGCGAGGTAAAGCTGGCGCAGGTTAACGCGGTGGCACAGTCCAGCTTCAACTGTTACCGGGGTCACATGAAATCGCGCTATGTTCTAGCATTGACGGTGTTTGCTGCCGCGCTTGCCGCAGCAGCGCTTCCAGCCGCGGCGCAAGCCCCCGATCCAGAAGGCGGCATGCTGCGCACAATGCCTCATGGCACCTATCAATGCACCCTGCCAGGCGATGCCGCCGGCAAGGCATTTGAGGTCGTAGAAAACGAGGAGTTCAGGCTCAACACCGCTTCGAGCTACCGCAGCAGCAAAGGTCGAGGCACCTACATCATGCGCGGCAATACCCTTACCTTTACCCGTGGACCCAAGAAGGGTGAGAAGTTTCGCAAAGTCGGTTCGAACCAGCTCCAAGTGATCGAAACTGACGGGAAATTGGGCCGGATGATTTGCACCCGTCTCGGCGGAAACCGCTAGGGCCGATCCAGGATCATTGCCCAAACACCCAGAACACATGAATGTAGAACACCTCTCGCAAGAGGAATGGCCCTTGTGTGGACCAGGTTTGATAACGGCTTGATGGAGTTGCGCTCGGGCGTGCATCAATCCCTAGATCCCATGCCATAATCTGCGCACGCCGCAGATGGAGCGGATCAGACACAAGCAACGCAGATGTCAGA
>JBCAXQ010000045.1:0-14793 GCA_038534015.1 Pseudomonadota bacterium
TAATACTGGATGTGTTAAAATTATTTATCGAGAAAAAGAATTCTCGATCAATAATGAAGACTGGAGTCCAGCAAGAATTAAATTCGAACTCGAAGAACGGGGTCTTTCCTTGGCCGAACTCTCCCGCCGTTCTGGCTATTCTCCGACCGCTGCTGGCCGGGCTCTTCGGACCAGTTGGCCTGCTGTTGAAGCAATCATCGCCGAAGCGATTGGGGTCAATGCCCATGACATATGGCCGAGCAGGTACACCGCGACCGGCACCCCGAAAGCCTACCAACCTCGGAGGCAGCGACGAACCATTCGTGACGAATGAACGAGGCCTCCACCTACTCTCAGTCGACACAAGCAAGATTCCGGGGGATAATTCATGACATTCACCCAATTGCAAATGGGCACAAAGCATCGCCCCTTAGGGCTTTCAGCAGCTTGCCTGAGCCTCTTGGTGTTGTTGGCCGGGTGCGATGACGAGAGTCGCGTCCGTGCCTGTTTGGAGAAGAACGCCGAACTGATTGGCGGGCAGGACCACGTTTTTCTCACGAAGGTGATCTCGGTCCGGACCTTGAAGTCGTATCCGGATGGACGTGCGACTCGTGCCGTATCGTACCGCACCAGTAACTCTCCGGGGGTTCAATCGACCACCTGCCTATGGTGATCACGCTGTCCGATTTTGGTCCTCGATCTCGACCGTGTGACGCCAAGCATCAATGCGATCCACGAACTCACATGGTCCGGCCCAACCCCGCTGGAGATGGGCTGCGCCGAGTTGAAAACCGCTTCTCGGCCAGTCACCCCGAGGCTCTGGGCAAAGAACGAACGAGCGCATCGCGAAGCCATGATCCCGCATCGCTGAGACCCGGGCCTTGGTGGAGTAGTGGGTCAACGCGGACAGAAACACGATGTCATCCGCCGTCTGCATCGCCTTCACCAGGAACTGCCGGAGGCGGCTCCAGGGTGGGTTACTGATGATCCAATCCACTGGCCGCTTCCATTCCATGAAATCCCGGTGTTCGCGGACTTCAGACCACTCGGCTTGCACATGATCCGGGAACGCGTTGTAGAAAGCTCCATCGCCCCTGCACGGGTCTAGGACTACACCGGTCGGTTGGAAGTGTCTTACAATCGCCTCAGCGAGCCGTGGAGGCGTCATGACGACATCTTGCGAGTGCTGATTGGTCTTGGGAGCCAAGCGCCTGCGGCGGCTCTCAGGCTCTTCCCTGCGGTTCGGGGTCAGGGAGGGCTTCCTTTCCAACAGCGCCAGATAGGCTTCGAGCAGGGCTAACCGCCCCGAGAACCGCTTCTCCAGGTTCACCACCGTCGGTAACGATAGACCGGACGTCTTCGATGCCACACGTTGGGTCATGCGCTTGCGCCTCCGAACATCGGCCAGATGGTTCCCCATGAGCCCGGGATCAGCAACACGTGCAATCCGGACAGTGTGATCCGATGCTGCCACCAGCTTCAGGTAGGTGCCGATTGTACCTTGCGACCGCTCGGCCAATCGGACGGTTGGGTTCGATACTCCAGCACGGCTTGCCAGTTCAGCTTGCGAAAGACCCGCATGGCGGCGGGCATCGTGCAAAAGTGATCCAAGATTCTGATCAGTCATTCTTTCCCTCTCGATGGAAAGGAATCTTGATCAGATGGAATTCCTATGTCTAGCCCGCAGTCGCACGCAGCTACGCGACTGCAACGGCCATCGAGGCATCATCACCATCGAGATGTGCGTACCAGAAACGGATCGCCTCAGCGATCAGTGCACCCCGAGCCGTGCGGTTCAGTTCTGCAACCTCTTGAAGCATCTCCCAGGCATCATCATCGACCCCTCGGATTGTTCTTTGACGGCGATCCATGGCTGTTCCCTCCCTGCATGGATATTTACCTGGGATGCTCGGGTCGGGCCCACGCAATGCCGGAAAAGACGCCCGGTCAGAAAATCGGCCCGAAATGCAGAATTCCAGAGGCCAGCGGCATACATATTCAGAGCGGAGGCGATGCATTTGCATCCCATCGCGGATTGGAGCCGAAGAATGCTGAACAAGTACAACCACACCGAGCAACCGATTCCAGGAGCAGGAGCCGTAAGGGAAGGAACAAGTCCACGGCCGAGACTGACGATCCACCGAGTCAGGGCCAACATTGCCGCCACGGGTTTTGCGTCTCTGCCCAAGTGTGAACAACGGAAACGAACGGCGACCGTAATTCGTGCAGCCGTCGCCGGGATGGAGAGCCCCAGACTGCAAGCTGCGATGGCAAAACGTAGAAGGGCCGACCAACGCCTTGAACGTGCACGGCAGCACGCCCCTCCCAGGCAGCGACGCCGGGGCCCCTTACCCAAATCTGCACACACAAAGCCCAAGCGTCACATGTACTCCAGAGGCCAGGTGGATGCGCTCGACTACTTCGAGGTCAGGCGAGCCATGAAGGCGGCTGCGCGACAAGAACGCAATCAGGCTGGCTTCCCGAACGTACTCCGCCACCCCACGACGATGACGCTGTGCATTCTGCCCTGTGGGGCGAACTTGAAGGATGAAGCGAACCGTGTTCACCCTTCGCTTCGGTCAATACTCGGTGGTTTATCGGAAGGCGTCCGTGTTGATGGCTCATTTCACAATGAGATCAAGTTCGCTCATGAACTCAAAGACATGTTCCCGGTCGAGGAATGGCCCGACGGGTTTGACCCGACTGCTGAACCAATGCGCATGTGGGCGTTGCTGCATCTTCATGTGGTCATCTGCGATCCGTGGATGACAAAGAACGAGGTCAGGCGATACCTGAAACAATGCCTACCTGGTTGCCGACGAGTCTGCATTCGCCGGGTACAACCAGTCGTGACGCTTGAAGATGGAACAGAGACCCGAGGTGCGCAGGGATACCTGGAGTACGCACAGATCAACGAGCCTCGTGTCGACATGGGTGGACCAATTCCCACTGCTGCGGCAATCACCGAGTTCTACAAAATGGACAGCACTTGGTGTTCGCGGCCGAGAACTTTCAAATACGGCAAGACCATTAAAGAATCTGAGATCGTCCTCGATGTTGATCGTGTGAGGTTCATCGAACAACAGGATCGTCTACAGTGGATCAAGGATCACTGGGATAAACTCTCCTTCGCTGAACAATTCGTCCATGTCTGGCTATCTGGGGTAGTAGGTACGTTGAGGTCATGCGTTGATTGGTCAGTTCTCTTCGGTCGTGGGTCTCGATTGATTGATGTGTTGCTCCGTACATTCTTGAACTGGGTCACATCCGATTCCGCAAAAGACATTGACTTCATTATTTATTTTGGGGCTCCGCAACGAGAATAGGCCCCCGAACCGCCATTTCCCTCCAGCAGCCTCGGCCAGACCAAAGGAACAAGACCAAATGGCTGCCATCGCGGTGGAAATGCCGGAAATTGGCTTTGAAACGACAAGCACCATGAAGGAAAACACCGCCAACGAAGGCGGTGAACGGAGAGGATGCGTGCTCGCGCAACTCCGAGGATCGTTCAAGCGACCTGACCGAAGCTCAACTATCCAGTTGCGTACGGTGGTCTCGAAGAATCCTGAACACGGATGCCCGTCCGATCTCCAACTGCTTGGCGATCTCGTCGGGCCTGAAGCCCCTGGACTTCAAGCTCAGCACTTCCGGGGCCTTGGCCCGTGCAGTCGGCTTCCTGCCTTTGTATTTCCCGGCCTCCTTGGCCTTCTTGATCCCATAGGCCCGGCGTTCTGCAAGGCGATCACGTTCGAACTGGGCAATCGATCCCATCATGCGAACCAGGAGCATCTGCGTGGGGTCTGCGGGATCGAGGGGATGCTTAGACAGGTCTGGCAGCATCCATATCACGTCGGGGTTGCCGGGCCTTGTGATGGCTTTATCAGCGGCGGCGAGGTCACGGAAGGCTCGATCCATCTTGGCGGCACAGATGCAGATGCGATGATCGGGCCGGGCGGAACGGGTGGCCTCGGCCAGCATCCGTTCGAACTCTGGCCTCTCTCCCCTTGTGGAAGCCTCCTCGTAGAAGAAGCGAGTACAATCCAATCCCTTCAGCGTTGCTATCTGATCTTCCCAACCAGCGGCCTGTATGATCCGGTCAACGCTGACCCTTACATATCCCCATTTCTCCAAGCCGATCCTCCTGTGCCAATGGCCCATAGGGACAGTATCACATGGATACCGATTCTACAATTTTGATACTACCCAAGGATCGATGGGCGCGTACCTTTGGGGATGTCCCTATTTGGACTGGGCGCGGAAAGGACGTGGCCGATGCCAGCAAACTCGGTCGGCGCGACGATTTTAAAAGTCAGTTGTGAAAGGTGGTGAGAAAGTATGCTCTGGTTTGCAGCGTGGCCGACGCATCGGCCACGTGATGGTATACATCCGTTACTTCTGATCGCAGAACCAGTACATCCATGTGGGTGAAAGGTTGGCCCGAAGTTCGACACTCGGGATACCGTCGAGTTCAATGGGCGAAACCTTCATCTCATAGGCTCCAATGTTGCTTGAATACCAGTGTGTGCCTGCGCATGGATTACAATCGACCGTGTCGATCACGATCATCCTCACCTTTCCTGTCAGCTTCACAGAGGCATCAAGCCGGAACGTTTCAGGGTAAGCGAACTCGGCATGTGACACGGATTTGAAGCGTCGTTGTTCTATCTCAAGGTCTGAAAGCACCCAGGACCGAACTGTCTGGTCGATGATCAAAAATTCACGGTCATATGCATCACCGATGCAATTGAAACGTGTCCATGCGACCATCTGGTCGTCATCGATGCCGGTACCTGCGGGCTTAAACCCCGGAACGTGTCGGTATGCTGCTGCACTGACCAAATGTTGCAGCGTGTGCAGACGCGACAATTGATCCCGCCTATGGAGATCAATAGTTTGGACCATCTTGTCACCCCTGTTCGGCGGGCTCACCAATCCAGGCACGGCAACGTAGGTCTTACCATTTAACTTCCGGACCTCGCTTACCGGATAACTACGACCGCCGATTTCAATGCCGCCGTGATCCTCAGGCTGGCCGCCACCAGCAGCCCGAAAGATCGTTTGGTCAGCGGCCACGAGATGACCACCAAACTGAAGCGGAAGGGATGTGACGACGTTGCTTTCCAGCGTGTACAGCTTCGGATCGTCGAGGAATCGGTTCGGAGAATTGCTCATTTCTGTCACCATTGATTTTCTGAAGGGTGGTGGCGGACCGGTTCTCCAATCCGCCAAACAGGCAAATGCTCAGGCAAAGACCCTATGGTTCGGCCCACGTCCGTACCTGTTGATCACATCCAAGGGCGCGAAGTAGGTGCGGATGTAGTAGCGGTCGGTGCCGTCATACCGGGGCTGGTAGGAACGCCGCCGGTGAAGGCCGCGGTCGTTTGAGTAGATCAGCAGCGACCCTGGTGACCCTTCGAAGGCCATCACATGATTGCTGCTCAACACGATCTCGCGGAACGAATTGAAAGCGGCCTGGGCCTTTTGGTTCATCCCTTCAACGTTCGAAGCGTGGAAGCGGCTGTGGAAACTACCCTGATCATCAAGCACCAGCACCGGCACGCCCAGGACATCGAGGCCGCCACCGTGGCTGTCGGGCCGCCGAACGCTGAACTGGGGTTCCAACAATTCCTGGATGGTCCGAGCGCCGTACCTTGAAATCGTTTCATGGATCGCGTCATCCAGCGCCAACACCTCCATTGGTGTCGCTTCGTCCGCACGTACAGTGACGAACGCCTGATACGGGTTCATAGGGCTCTGATTACCGGGATGCTGGTCGGCAGGAACCGAGATTGGACGGTTGGCGTTGTCATTGTGCATCCCGAGATCGTCAACACCCTGACTGCTGGCTTGGCTGGCGAAGGCTCGGACCGGAGCAACTGCACGAAGCAACTGACCTGCATTTTCGCTCTCATAGGCGAAGCCGCCCATCCCGATCCCTGTGCCGAACGCGCCCGTCAACTGCATGACGTGGGTACGCACGTCGCGGAAATCGACGCGTCCATCAAGTGGGGTCTTGGGGGTCTGGACAGGCACGTTCAGGCCATGCACCTCGACAACCACCGCATCGCTGGCAAAGGCATGTCCAACTGCAGCAGTCAGTTCCGGCGCGTTTTCCGCGATCAAACGGTAGGCCGCCCGCTCGAAGCTGGCCGGATCATCGTCGTAGTCAACTTGACCGTCAGTGTAATCCCAACCTGACTGAATTCTGTAGGCGGTCTCGGCACTGATCTCGACACACGCCTTTTTCGCGCCCGAACCAGGGGTCTGGCTGATTGTCGAAATTGCGAACCCGCCGTTCGGGTTGTTGATGCGGACCGGTGCGGGCTCATGCCCCGCAAAATCACGCCCGTGGTCGAAGTTGACGATCTGCGAGTGTTTGTGGATAGCCACCATGGCATTTCTCCTTCTTAAGGTAAAATGCCTTGCTCGCCCGCCGGGCAAGATGTAGCCTGTTTAGCTACCACAGCCGCCGCTACAACTTGGCGACGGACGAGAAGGCACCGTCACTTGTGTGACTGTGCCTTCCTATCTCCCAGATTTTGTGTTGATCTACGGCACCTAGAATCGCCGCGAGCCTCAGTATGGATAACTGAGCTTCACTTACTCGCCGATGGTCACGCGACCCGTACCAGCTTGATAGCCTCGTTCCGAATCGTGGCGGTGTCGGCACAACGGAACGCACCAGCACCATCCTCGACTTTTTGAGTGCCGATGGGCTTGAACTGGGTTTGCTGTACTGGCTGATGCTCCACGACCAGCGGTGCGCCAAGGCGTAAGACCTGCGCAGCCTGCATACTGATATCGTTTGCAACCTTCGAAGGAACTAAGATGCACTTACCCCGGGCCATCTCTACAACCAAATCTGGGCTTACCGATGCCGCCGCCGCAATGTCCGCGACCGGATTGACCTCCGAGTTGAGCATCTGTTCAGATACTCGCCTAATCTCCGAGCCCAATCCAACGACACGACATCCGAAGTCAGTAAGGGCCCGCTGCGGAGTGAAAATCTCCGCATCGACATCTATGGAGTTTTCCTTCGCATAGGCCCGGAACGCACGAAGCATATTTCGAGCCAAACCTGACTTCATCAGGTGCCCCTTGTAGCAAATTCGTTCGACTGTGGTCTTGTTGGGATGATCGAAATTCAAGTCCCGAAGCAACCGTGACATGTCAGATGCTTGTTCACCGATATGAAGAGCTTCCATCAGACCCTCGCGATCTGTGAAGGCGTACCGAGCAGAAGGTTGGCCACCTCTGCCTCGGATCGATTCTTCAATCCGGTGCGCATCGCTCATTTTTCCACCCTCACGGCACAAGATAGTTTAACGGAATTCTGCGTAACTTAATGATTCGGTTACGATTCGCAACTCCGTCACAATTGACATGGATTTCCACAGTCATTTTGGTCGTGGGTACACGGCTTCAACGAGCCGAATAGCGGGATACCCCGTAGCTTCGTGGGCAGCGTGTTAGTCGCCTATTGCCCCGGTCGGGTGGCAGTTTGCACAGTTTTGAAAAAGAATGCCGCTGGCTAAAATTGAGGAAGCAGTGTTTTGCAGCCAAGCAATTGATGTTGGCGGAATTCAGCCGGACTTCTAATCCGTTGCGATCCATCGTACCGGCGGCGCTACGTGCCGCGCACATTGATCCCCGTCGCCGACTCCGCAATGAAGCCGCAACGAAACACTACGATTGACCGGGATTCATCCGCACAAGGCGCTGGAAATAAACCAGTTTTCCCATCGCTTTGGCGGATTTAAAGTGCGCTCCGAAGGCAGAGGCCATAGGTTCGAATCCTATCGGGTGCGCCCCGACGGACACGCTAAGGTGAGCAGCGCCGTGAAAATGCTCCGGCCAATTGCTTTCGTGATGGATCAGCCGTGCCCTGTCGCCGGGTGTCAGTTCGCCTTCCTCTGTGGGGACGACGCCCAGGCTGCTGAGCGGGTAGAGCGACTCAAACGGGTCATACTTCCAGGTGACGTTCAGAGCCGACAGCTTGCCTTCCTCCTCGAACACAAAGTCCACACCTCTATCTACGAAAACATGGGGGTGCGTGACTGCGACTTGCGGCACAAAAAGACTCGCAGTGGCGGCAAGAACTGTCACCCGGGTCAGATCAGAAAGCCTGCGCAGGGTCATGCCATTGCCATCGACGCTTCTACGTTTTCCGAACGGAAGGGCGTTAGCTCGGGCAGGAAGCTACGGATCATGTTCGGTGCTTGCTCCCGGCCAGGTCCAGCAATGATCATCACGATCCGAGTGGCACTGATACCATCCGGCCACCCATCCAGTATTCGCGGTGGGCTCCACACGTGTCCAACCACATGCAAGACATGTAGGCAGTTCGGGTCTCCCTTCACCTCGACCAGCCCCTTCACTCTGAGGAGATCGGCGCCAAAAGAAGCCTGTAATGCAGAGATGGCAAAACCCAGGGCTTTCGGGTCGACGGGGCCGGTTGCCGAGAAACAGTAGGCCGATGTCGTGTCTCCATGCCGATTGATATCGTGATGATGTCGGTGATCGTCGTCGTGATGGTGATGGTGTCCGTCATGCGCGGCGGGAGAGGGATCACCAAAGCGCAGCCACTCTTGCACATCCGGCGGCTTTCCGGCGGGATCGAACGCCGCAAGCGAGAATACCAGTTCGGACCTCGCTGCGCGTGAGTCGATAACCCGCGCGGTTGGATTGCGCTGAGCAAGCATTGTCGTCAGTTCGGAGAGGTCTCGCTGAGACGCCGGATCTGCGGCCAGGTCGGTCTTAGTCACGAGCAACATATCGGCTACCGCGACCTGGCGTTGTGCTTCAGGGAAACGCCCGATCACGTTCGAACCGTTGACCGTATCGACCAGGGTCACGACGCCGTTCAGGGTGAAGCGATCCAACATGCCGCCGCTGGTCATGAAGGTCTGCAACAAGGGAAGCGGATCGGCGAGCCCGGTCGTCTCGATCACCACGCGGTCGAAACTGGGACCTATTCCATGCTCGGCCTCGGCCAGGATCCGCAACAGCGTCAGGCGGATATCGCCCGAGACGGTGCAGCACAGACACCCGACAGACATCGCGAAGGCGCGTTCGTCAGCGCCAGTCACGAGCGCACTATCGACCCCGGCCTCGCCAAACTCATTCACGATCACAGCCGTGTCGCCAAACCCCGGATGATCGATCAAACGGTTCAGCAGCGTGGTCTTTCCAGCACCAAGGAACCCCGTCAGGATCGTTACTGGAATGCGTGTCTTTTCACTCATGCCTGGCCCAGTCCTCTTGGTGATCGCGCAGATTCAGTCGATTACGATGACAGCGCTTGCGCCAACGTCGTCGCGTTGTGCCGGATCATTTCGAGATAGGTCGGAGCGGGGCCATCAGGCCCCGAAAGCGCACCCGGATAGAGGGTCCCACCGATCTTGACGCCCGTTTCAGCGGCAATCTGCTGTACCAAACGCTTGTCCGCGACGTTCTCAACGAAGACCGCCGAGATGTTCTGTTCCCGAATCTGCCTGATCAAGCGTGCAACGTCTTTGGCAGAGGCCTCGGACTCCGTGCCGAGCCCTTGCGGTGCCAAGAACGTTAATCCGTAGGCGCGGCCAAAGTACTGAAACGCATCGTGCGATGTCACAATTGTCCTGCGCTCCGGCGGAAGGGTTTCAAACAAGGCGCGAACGTCACTGTCTAAAGCCTCGAGTTCAGCGATATAGCCCGCGCGGTTGGCTTCGAAGGCGTCGGCGCTCTCCGGTGCGATTTTGCTGAGAGCCGCCGCAATGTTGTTCACATAGATGACCGCATTCTGAACGCTCTGCCAGCCGTGCGGGTCGAATGCGCCGTGGTCATGGCCGTGGTGGTCGTCTTCGGCATCGTGGTCATCGTCCTTTTTCGCATGGTCTTCGTGCCCATGGTCATCCTTTTCGGCATGGTCTTCATGTCCGTGGTCGTCCTTTTCGGCATGATCGCTATGCCCATGCTCTTCCTTGTCACCGTCCTCATGGTGACCGTCTTGATCGCCATCGTAAGCAATCAGATCGATGCCATCAGTCGCTACGATGCGCTCGCCATTGAAGTCCGAGGCATCGATCAA
Organism: Pseudomonadota bacterium; assembly: GCA_038534015.1. Classification (GTDB taxonomy): domain Bacteria; phylum Pseudomonadota; class Alphaproteobacteria; order Sphingomonadales; family Sphingomonadaceae; genus Erythrobacter. The sequence continues at coordinate 10,049 of JBCAXQ010000045.1, forward strand.
ACGATCCAGCCAACCTTCGAACTCAAGCCCGTTCACCACCAAAAGATCCGCCTTGCTCAGCGCTTGGGCATCGGTGGGGGTTGGGCTGTAGACATGCGTGTCGCCATTCGCTCCGACCAAGGTCGTCACCTGAGCGTGGGCACCTGCAACACGCTGGACCATGTCCCCCAAAATTGAGAACGTTGCGACAACCGAGCGCGCGCCGTTGTTGGCTGAAAGGGCCGCGCCACCGGCAACGGTGACTGCGGCCAGCGCTGAGGTTGAAGCAAGAAATGTGCGACGGTGCATGATCGGGCGTCCTTTCAGATTTGAAGCGACCGCTGACGGATCGATGAAGCAGCCAGGCTGCCAACCGGTCCGACGAGCAGTGAAAACGTATAGACGGCCCCTGCGACCAGTATGATCGCGGGGCCGGACGGAAGGCTGTAGTGGTAGGAAAGCAAGAGCCCGATGACGGAGGAAAGGATGGCGATCACCGCAGATGTTGCAATCAACCCACCTATACCGGTCGTCCAAAACCGGGCAGCCGCGGCGGGCAAGATCATGATCCCAACAGCCATCAACGTCCCAAGTGCATGAAACCCGCCGACGAGGTTCAGTACCACCAGGGTCAAGAAGACGAAATGGGTCACAGCACTCAATCCGCTGACCGACCGCAAAAACTGCGGATCGGCGCATTCCAGAACGAGTGGCCGAAAAAAGACTGCGAGCGTCACGAGCGATACGCTCGCGAAAGAGCACAACAGGATCAGGGCGTTGTCGTCCAGCGCGAGTACGGTGCCAAACAGAACGTGCATCAAGTCCACGTTGCTGCCGCGGGTCGACACGATCAGCACGCCCAGCGCCAGCGAGATCAGGTAGAACGACGCCAGGCTTGCATCCTCCCGCAGAGCTGTCGCCCGCGTCACGAAGCCAGCCAGCAGCGCGACCGTCATCCCTGCAACCAAGCCCCCGATGGTCATCGCGCCCAAGGAAAGTCCGGAAATGAGAAACCCGACCGCAGCGCCGGGCAGGATCGCATGCGCCATGGCATCGCCCGTCAGGCTCATCCGGCGCAGCATGAGAAAGACGCCCACCGACGTCGCTCCGACCGAGATCGCGATGCAACCCACCAAGGCCCGGCGCATGAAACCAAATTCGGCGAACGGCTCGATCAGCATTTCGTACATCAGGCAGCGTCCCGTCCGCAGCTGTGCGGTGTGCTGGCGCACGCCTCGCACATTTGACGGGCACGCAGTTGGTTCTCGGCGGTCAATACCTGTGGCGTTGGCCCATGCGCGACAAGTTCACGTGCCAGCAAAAGGGTCTCCGGGAAATGCGCCCGCACCGCGTCGAGATCGTGCAACACGGCCATGACAGTCCGACCCTCACCATGCCAGAGCCGGACGATTTCGATCAGATCGGCCATGCTGCGCGCGTCTATGGCGGTGAAGGGCTCATCCAACAGCACAAGCGGGGAATCCTGCAACATCAGGCGCGCAAACAAGGCACGTTGGCGTTGCCCCCCGGACAGCGAACCGATAGAGCGGCCCTCGAAGCCGATCAACCCGACCGCCGCAATCGCATCGGAAATCCGAGCGCGATGGGCTGAGCGAAGTCCGCCAAACGCGCCGATCTCGCGCCACAGCCCCATGGCAACGAGATCCATAACCGAGAGAGGAAAGGAATGGTCGATATCTGTCTGTTGCGGCAGGTAGGCGATGTCATCCCGCGAGCCGGTTCCAAAAGAAACCTGCCCGGCTTGAGGCGTGAGTGTGCCCGTGACACCTTTGAGAAGCGTGGACTTCCCTGCACCATTCGGGCCGACGATCGCTGTAAGACTGCCCTCGCTCACTGATGCCTGCAAACCAAGGACCGCTGGTTGCCGGTCGTAGGCCAGGGTCAGCCCAACGAAATCGATTGCAGCCGTCATGCAGCACCAACCGGTGCGGTTGCCCAGAAGAACGCCGCCCAAAGCAACACGATGATCCCCGAGACAACCAGCAAGCGTGGTGCGACGCCGAGCGTCAACAAACGTGCATTGCCCAGGAACTTCTTCACTTCCGGTCCTCGGTCGAGCCGCATGCAGCGCACGAACCGTGCACCTCGACCACATGGCGTTTCGGCGCAAATCCCGACTTTTCAGTTTCAGCCGATATTGCACCGATCAGCTTCGGCGCCAACTGTTCCTCTACAATTCCACAATCGTCGCAGATCGCCATGATGCAGTCGCTGGTGTGATCCCCATGCCGGCAGCACGCATAGGCATTCAACGACTCGATGCGATGCACCATGCCCTGCTCCGACAGCGCGTCCAGCGCTCGATAGATTGTGGTCGGTGCGAGTTTCGCATTGTCCGTGCGCAACGCCGCCAGCAGAGCATAGGCGGATTGCGGTTGCTCGTGCTGGCGTAGAACGGCCAGCAAGGCCTCTTGCATATTGCTCCGCTGTCTCGGCATGGCGCGATTCCCGATTTGGCTCTGATCGTATATGTTATGTTATATAGTAACACAACTCGCTTCTGAAGTCTGGTGCGCCGACGCCAGTGCAGCGGAACCAACACGCCACTTGACCTCTCGATGATCCAGCGAACGGGTTGGCAAGAGTTGCGACACTCGAAGTCTCGGGACGCAGTCTTGAATAATGTTACGTTATAACATATTGAGCAAGAGCAGGTAGTACCAATCCTGCCTCGGCAAGCTCAGATTCCAAAGAGGTTAAGATGCTCGACCAAGAACCTCGTCTGCCCGTCACCGTACTTTCCGGCTTTCTCGGCGCAGGCAAGACGACCCTGTTGAATCGCGTGCTGAACAACCGCGAAGGACGGCGCGTCGCAGTGATCGTCAACGATATGTCCGAAGTGAATATCGACGCCGATCTGGTGCGGGCGGACACGGAACTCAGCCGTACCGACGAGACGCTTGTCGAGATGTCCAATGGCTGCATTTGCTGCACGCTGCGTGACGATCTGCTCGCCGAGGTTCGGCGTCTGGCCGCCGAAGGGCGCTTCGACTACCTGCTCATCGAGTCGACCGGGATCTCGGAACCCCTGCCCGTCGCCGCGACATTCGAATTCCGTGACGAGGCCGGTGAGAGCCTCTCGGATGTTGCCCGGCTGGATACCATGGTGACCGTCGTCGACGCGGTGAACCTGCTCCAAGACTATGCCAGCCACGATTTTCTGCGCGACCGCGGCGAAACAATGGGAGAGGAAGACGAGCGCACGCTGGTGCATCTTCTGACCGACCAGATCGAGTTTGCCGATGTTGTCGTCCTGAACAAGGTCGATGACGCGACCCCCGATCAGGTGGATGCCGCGCGCAAGATCATCCGCAGCCTCAACGCAGATGCCCAGATCATCGAGTCGAACCACTCCAACGTCCCGGCAGATCGCATTCTCGACACCGGTCTTTTCGATTTCGAGAAGGCACACGACCATCCGATGTGGGCAAAAGAGCTTTACGGCTTCGCAGACCATGTGCCCGAGACTGAAGAATACGGCGTCACGAGCTTCGTCTACCGCGCGCGCCGCCCGTTCGTGCCGGAGAAGATCAAGGCAGCCCTGGACGGCGGGATGCCTGGTGTCATCCGCGCGAAAGGGCACTTCTGGATCGCGACGCGGCCCGAGTGGGTTCTGGAGTTTTCTCTGGCTGGCGCGCTTTCCTCGGTCAAACCTCTCGGAACATGGTGGGCTTCGGTCCCGAAAGAACGCTGGCCCGACGAGGAATCCGCACGCAGCTACATGCAGGCTCACTGGGAGGAACCCTGGGGCGACCGCCGCCAGGAAATCGTCTTCATCGGCGCCGGGATCGATCAGGTCGCGCTGACATCGAAGCTCGATGCGGCATTGCTCCCGATCATCGCCGCTAGCAGCGTGGACGATTTACCAGATCTGCCGGACCCGTTCCCACTATGGCGGCGACGTGTGGAGCCGGACGCGGGAACCTAGCGCAAAGCTTCTAAACCGCGCTCATAGTCGGATCGACCGACACGCCCGAGGGTCTCTTGCACTCCACCGGGCCTGTCGCGCGGCTATCATTTGGAACCTTGATTCTTTGGAACGGTTGCAGTCTTGTCTTGACGCTGCTCCTCTCGCGAAGCTGCCGAAGGCCACTCGGGAACAACAAGGTGGACGTCTGAGACCGTGAGAAGAGGTTCATCCAGGCTCTCAAGACGAACATACCCGGTTGGGCCTCGTGGCGCGATCGGCGGGCGCTTCGCACCTTTGTCTGAAACGGAGCTTGACCGGATCTATCTTGCAGGTCTGGAGATACTACAAACGATTGGCATGTCCGGCGCGCCGGATCCGCTTGCGCGCATGTTGGAGGCGCGCGGCGCCACGAGGCGGTCTGACGGCAGGTTGGTTTTTTCGCGGCACATGGTCGAGGACGCCTTGGCGCGTGCGCCGGATCGTGTGGATCTACCGGGGTTTGCGGACGATCGTGGGCTCACACTCGGCACCGGAGAGGTTCACCTCGGCACAGGCGGTGCAGCGGTTCAAGTCCACGACGCCGGGGCCTGTATGTATCGGGACGCAACGCTTCAGGATCTGTTCGACCTGATGCACATCGTCGATGCCTCGGCGAACATCCGCTACGGCGTACGCCCGGTCATTGCCCGAGACGTCGAGGATCCCCGTGCCCTGGACCTGAACACCGCTTTCGCCTGTCTCAAGGGAACGGCAAAGCCCATCGGCGTCAGCTTCCAATCACCCGGCAACCTGCGCGATACGGTTCGGATGTTCGATATGGCCCTGGGTGCGGAAG
>JBCAXQ010000046.1:0-14664 GCA_038534015.1 Pseudomonadota bacterium
CATGGCCTTGTATTCGCGATCCACTGCGTGCGCACTGGGCAGAAGTTTGCCGAAAGGCTGACGGCGCAACACATAATTCGTGCCAGGCGTTTCGATCTTGTAGGTTGGGTTGGACTGGCCGCCCTTGAACTTTGTGTAGCTGATCGGTCCTTCGAACCCTTCGACGTTCTCTTCGAACCAGGCGGTCAGTTTGTGGAGGTCAAGCTTGTCGGCATCGGGCACTTCGACAGTACCGACCATTTCCTTATCGAAATCGATATCCATTGAACTCTCGCCCATCAGTCAAAGATCACAACACTGCGCGCCGAGTGTCCGTCGCGCATCTTGTCGAACCCGGCATTCACATCTTCCAGCCCGATCCGCTCGGCGATGATCGTGTCGAGATCAAGCAGACCACGCATGTAGAAATCGACAAGGCGGGGAAGATCAACCGGGAAATGATTGCCGCCCATGATGGCGCCCATCAGTTTCTTGCCGCCGAGCAAATCCATTGCTCCCAAGCCGACCTTGCAGTCCAACGGCATCATGCCAAGTATCACCGCTGTGCCACCGCGCCGCAATGACGCAACAGCCAGATCCGCTGCAGCCTGACGACCAACCGCTTCGATACCGAAATCGACCCCGCCATTGGAGATTTCGAGAATTTGCGCAGCCGCATCATCGGCGAGCGCATCGATCGTATGGGTCGCTCCCAGAGTTTCGGCGAGAGCGCGTTTTTCAGGTAGTGGATCTGCAGCGATCACCTTGCCCGCGCCAGCAATCTTGGCGGCGTTGATCACAGCCAAACCTACCCCGCCACAGCCAATGACGGCGACCGTTTGCCCGGGCGTCAGCTCACAGGCATTGAAGATCGTGCCAGCGCCGGTCGTGACTGCGCAGCCGATGATAGCGGCGCGATCCAGCGGCATCTCCTTGTCGATGGAAACGCACGCATTCTCATGGATCAGCATTTGCTCGCTAAGTGAGGAGAGGTTGAGCATCTGGTTGACAGCTGAACCGTCTGCGCGGGTGATGCGTGGCGCATCCCCTTTGCCGCGGCGGGTTGCAGCGCCAAGGCAAAGCGCCAGACGGCCAGTTACGCAGAACTCGCAGGTTCCACAGAAAGCAGAAAGGCAAGACACCACATGATCGCCGGGCTTTACGGTCCGTACTTCGCTGCCAACGGCTCGCACAACTCCCGCGGCCTCGTGTCCTGGAACAGCGGGCAAAGGATGCGGGTATGCGCCATCAATGAAGTGCAGGTCCGAATGACAAAGGCCGCAGGCCTTGGTGTCGATCAGAACTTCGTGCGGGGCGGGATCGGAGTATTCGACCTCTCCGATCACAAGTCCTTCGCCCGGAGTTTCCAGGATTGCTGCTTTCGCCATTCTTATTAGCCCTCTCCCCGAAGCGAAGCCCTAGCGAGCTACGCCCATGTCTCCCGAACTGAACGAACCACCGTCATTGGCAGCGTTGCCGCTGTTGCCGCGAAGCGCATTGGCTGTTGGGCCTTCATTCGGCACGTGCTTGCCAAACTCCATGCGCGCAATCGAACGAGCGTGGACTTCATCCGGCCCGTCGGCGAGGCGCAGGGTGCGCTGATGCGCATAAGCCTGAGCAAGGCCATAGTCTTCCGACACACCGCCGCCGCCATGGGCCTGGATTGCATCGTCGATGATCTGCAGGGCCATGTTTGGTGCCTGCACCTTGATCATGGCAATCTCCTGCTTGGCTGATTTGTTACCGACCTTGTCCATCATGTCTGCCGCTTTCAGGCAAAGCAGGCGCGTCATGTCGATATCGATTCGGGCACGTGCGACGCGCTCTTCCCATACCGAATGCTTGTAGATCGGCTTGCCAAAAGCTTCGCGTTCCTGCAGCCGGCGGCACATCTTTGCGAGCGCTTCTTCGGCGACACCGATGGTGCGCATGCAGTGGTGGATACGACCCGGGCCGAGGCGCCCTTGAGCTATCTCGAAGCCGCGACCTTCACCCAGCAGCATGTTCGTCAAAGGAACGCGAACGTCCTTCATCTCAACTTCCATGTGGCCGTGCGGGGCATCGTCATAACCGAACACTGGCAGGTGACGGATGATGTTCACTCCCTCTGCTTCGATCGGCATCAGAACCATTGATTGTTGAGCGTGACGCTTGGCCTCGAAGTCGGTTTTGCCCATCACGATTGCGACCTTGCAGCGTGGATCACCAAGGCCCGAAGACCACCACTTGCGACCGTTGATGACGTATTCATCGCCGTCACGTTCAATCCGCGTTTCAATATTGGTGGCGTCTGACGAAGCCGTGAAAGGCTCAGTCATAAGGAAAGCCGAGCGAATCTCGCCGTTCATGATTGGGTTGAGCCATTGCTCTTTTTGTTCGCGCGTGCCGTAGCGGTGAAACACTTCCATATTGCCGGTGTCAGGCGCTGAGCAGTTGAACACCTCACTCGCCCAACCGATACGCCCCATCTCTTCTGCACAGAGGGCGTATTCGAGGTTTGTAAGGCCCGGACCGTCAAATTCGAACGTGTCATCGACATGGTGATGGCTGTCGTTGCGCGGCGGCATGAACAGGTTCCAGATGCCAGCTTCTTTCGCCAGCTTTTTCTTGTCTTCAATGATCTGGATCACTTTCCACCGATCGCCCTCAGCGTCTTGCTGCTTGTACGTGTCCATGTTGGGACGAACATGCGTTTCTATGAAGTCGCGGACGCGGCCCGACCAATAAGCCTGGCGTTCTGTTGGTTCGAAATCCATGGGGTGATCCTCTTTCTATCCTGCTTGTTCGATTCTGTTGTGAAAGACCGTGGCAGAGCCAGGAGGGCCCGCCAAGCTCTCAATTCTAATGCCTATCCGGTGCTCGGAGCGTCAACTTCTGCCCTGATGGTGGCTGCCCGGGCGGCTATGCGAGCTTCGTGCTCTTCACGGCTTATTGGAAAGCGCCCAAGCCAGTAGGCGGCGATCAATGCCAAGACGATGGTCGCTATCGCAAAGGTCATAATCATCGTCGTCACTACCCCTTGCGAGACGGTGGCGGGATCCGCTCCTTGTTCGAGCTGCGAGACGGCAATGATCTGTCCTGTCAGGGCCGCGCCAAAGCCCGTCGCACATTTCTGAACCAGCCAGTTGCCAGAATAGAAAGATCCCTCGGCGCGGCGGCCGGTGCGCTCTTCAAATGCCTCGACAATCTCGGCGATCATCGAAGTAGCTGAAATCATCAGCACGACGCCGAACATGTTCGCAAAGGCGGTGAATCCGAAATAGAGCGCAGTTGACGACAGCGTACCGACTTCGGGCCAGAACCCGATCAGGAACAAGGCGTAAGGTAACAAGCCGAGAACAAGGGCGAGGATGGCCGCTATTGCTGCACTTTTGGGTTTTCCGAGATTCTGGTGCATCGGCCCCACGATCAGGAACATACCAATCACCGATAGTGCGAGAATGAAAGGATAGGCCGTGAGACCATTGAGCCATTGCGGCGCCCAGTCGAAGCCTACGCTGTCGAGCCGCCAAACATAGATGTTGAGGTAGTTCGATATTGAAAAGGTCATGCCCTGGCTGACGTAAGCGGCCAATCCTCCGGCAGCGAAAATCAGGAACGCCTTTTCGCGAAACGCTTCGATGATTTCTGAAAACGCATCGCGCAGACTGAAAGGGGGCGGCTTGGTTTCCGGCAGTTTTGCCACCAGCTGGTGCTGCCCAATCGCAGATCCAAGGACGGCTATCGCCATCAGGATCGCGCCAAAGATACCGTACGCTGGATACCCCTCTTGCCGGAGCAGTCCGTTTTCGCCTGGCATGAACACTGTGTAGGCGAGCACCATCATCAGAATGCCGCCCATCCAGCCTGACAGGTAGCGATATCGGAACAGCGTGGTGCGTTCATTGTAGTCTGACGTAATTTCCGGAACCAGGCTGATCGACGGGACTTCGCACGCGGACAGCAACAGCCTTACCGCGACCATTATCCCCAGCAATCCTAGCGCGCTCGGCGCTTCGCCGCCCGGCGGAGACCAGAGCATGACCCAGGCAAACGCCAGTGGAATTGGGGCGACATAGAGCCACGGCAGTCGTCTTCCCCAGCGCGTGTAGGTTCGATCGGAAAGATATCCGATGATCGGATCAATCAATGCGTCAATCAACAACGCTGCAAGCAGGATCAAGCCGACAAGACCGGCATCCATTCCCAGAACCTGGCTGTAGTAAAACAGCAGGAAAAACAGAAAGCCACCGTCCTTCACACCGAAGGCGACGGCTCCAAAGCCGTGGATCAGCTTGAGCCGAGACGGAAGCTTTCCTTCGACAAATGCCATTAGCTGCCAGCCGCTTCCGTGGCGGCGCGGGCTTGCTCTTCCATGGCTTCAAGTGCTCCAAGAATGCCTGGATCTTCCGGATCCCAACAATGGCGCGGACCCACTGTAAGCCCGCCATCGACCATAAGCGAAGTGCCAGTAACGAAGCTCGCGGCATCGCTTGAAAGATAGGCCACAGCCTCAGCGATATCTTGGGGTAGTCCACCACGTCTGATGGGCTGCGAATTGGAAGAAACTTGGGCGATCACACCCTTCGCCATCGTCTTCATATCATCCGGAATATCGAGCGAGGATGTAAAGATGTTGGTGTTGATGAAACCTGGTTGAATCGCATTCACCCTGATGCCGAACTGGGCAAGATCAGTCGCCGCACATTTGGTCAGATGCAGCACGCCCGCCTTTGCCACGGCGTAGGCCGTGGGCGAGTAGCCCGGGCCGACTGCTGCGACGCTCGATATGTTGACGATGCTCGCGCCTTTGCGCCCTTTCATGTGCGGCGTGGCATAGCGGATACCGAAGGCGACCGATCGCAAGACCAGGTCCATCGTACCGTCCCATTCTTCGGGTTCAATCTGGTCGATTGGCGGTCGCGCTCCGCCAGCCGCTGCGTTGTTGAGCACGATATCGATGCCGTCCGATGCTGTGGCGGCTTCGTCCATAAGTGCCTTGATCGCGGCTGTGTCAGTGACGTCGCAAGCTATAAAGTGGACATCGCCATCAGTCTCGTCAGCCAGTCTCTGGCCGCCCTCCGCATCAATATCGCTGGCGAAAACGGTCGCGCCTTCGCTTGCGAACAATCGCGCGCTGGCTTCACCAATTCCCGAAGCCGCGCCGGTTACAACAGCGACCTTTCCTGAGAATCGCATCAGGCATTTCCTCTCTCAATCCCGATTTGCAACCTAATCGAGCTGACGGGTCCGTCAACGTAAACCGCTTGACGCTACGGCATGGCTGCGCGACATTTCTATGCTTGCAGGCACCCCGCCAATTCCCATAACGTAAGCGTCAAGTGGGAGCGATTTAAGGAGAGTCGGACATGTCCGATCTGGAAGCATTCCGTACAGAAACACGCGCATGGCTTGAGGCGAACTGCCCGCCGGAAATGCGCGAACCGGTTCGTGACGAAGAAGACGTGTATTGGGGTGGCCGACGCGCGACCTTCAAGAACGACGCTCAAAAGGCATGGTTCGAAGCCTGTCTGGCAAAAGGCTACACGGTTCCGGCATGGCCGAAGGAATATGGCGGTGCCGGTCTCACCCCTCCGGAAGCCAAGGTGCTTCGCCAGGAAATGAGCCGCATCAATGCTCGCCCACCTCTGTCGAGCTTCGGCATCTGGATGCTCGGCCCGGCGCTGCTGCACTTCGGTACAGAAGAGCAGAAAGTGCACTTCCTCGGTCAGATTGCGCGCGGTGAAATTCGCTGGTGCCAAGGGTATTCGGAACCGGGTTCGGGATCGGACCTCGTGTCCTTGCAGACGTTCGGCGAAGACAAAGGCGATCACTGGGTTGTCAACGGCCAAAAGGTCTGGACCTCCTACGCAGACCAGTGCGACTGGATTTTCTGCCTCGTCCGCACGGACAAGGAGAACAAGTATCAGGGCATCACCTTCATGCTGTTCGACATGGAAAGCGAAGGCGCTTCTACCAAGCCGATCAAGCTGATCAGCGGCAACTCTCCGTTCTGCGAAACCTTCATGGACAATGTGAAGGTGCCGAAGAGCTATGGCGAAGGCATTCCTGCCTATGTCGGCGAGATCAACCGCGGCTGGGACGTGGCGAAGTATCTGCTTGGCCATGAGCGCGAAATGATCTCTGGCGCGGGCGGCGGTGATCGGACCAGCGCGATTGGTGCGGCGATGAAGCGCCATGCCGCGAAGACCGGGGACGAGATCGATCCGGTTATGCGGGCAGAGCTGGCGATGTTCGATGTCGATGCGCTGGCTTATGGCGCGATGGGCGAGAAGTTCCTCGACGAAATCAAAGTTGGCAAGGCGCATCCCGCACAGCCGAACATGATGAAGTATGTCGGGACCGAGCTGAACAAGCGCCGTCACGAGCTGATGATGTCGGCAGGTGGTTCGCGTAGCCTCGAATGGGAAAGCGAAACCACCGATGGTGGAAAGCCGTCGCGCAACTGGCTGCGGACCAAGGCGAACTCGATCGAAGGCGGCACCAGCGAAGTCATGCTCAATGTGATTTCGAAGCGCATTCTCGATCTGCCGGGATCGTAAAGTCGAACATAACACCAAGGCTCGTCATTCCGGTGTAGGCCGGAATCCAGTTTAGACCGACGCTTTCTGGACCCCGGCCTGCGCCGGGGTGACAATTTCGGAGAGGAACAACCAAATGCCCCTGTATCATAATGAAGACCAGGCAATGCTGGCCGATACCGCCACACAGTTCATGGCCGAAGAAGGCAGTATCGCGAAGCAATTGCGCCACTGGCGCGATCGCGACTGCAAGGATGGCTTTGGCCACGGCCTGTGGGAGCAATTCGGCGAAATGGGTTTTACCGGCATCCTCGTGGGGGAGGAAGACGGCGGCCTGGGTATGGGGCATGTCGAAGCCGGCATCGTGCTCGAAGAGATTGGTCGTAACCTTACGCCTTCCCCATTCCTGACCTCGTCAATCCTCGCTGCCACCGCTCTAAAGCATGGGGGTGACGAATTGCGCGGGCGCTATCTGCCGGGCCTGGTCGAGGGCAAGAGCGTGTTCGCCGTTGCAGTCGACGAAACGGCCAAACACCGCCCAAGCCGCATCAGCACCAAGGCAGAGAGGTCAGGCAATGGCTTCAAGCTGTCGGGCTCGAAGAGCTTTGTCGTCCACGGGGCGAGCGCAGATATGCTGGTTGTTGCGGCACGCACGAGCGGCGCTGACGAAGATGAAGACGGCATCACGCTGTTTGCGGTGCCCAAGGACGCTGCCAATATGAGCCATGACGCGGTGCGACTGGTTGATAGCTCCATGGCAACGCACACCAAGTTTGATGGGGTCGAACTGGATGGCGATGCGGTCATCGGCGAAATCGACGGCGGACGCGAAATCCTCAACGCCATGCTTACAGCGGGGCGTGTGGGCGCTGCATCCGAAGGTGTCGGCGTCGCCCGCGGCGCGATGGACATGACCGTGGATTATCTCAAGCAGCGCAAGCAGTTCGGCAAGCTGATTGGCGAGTTCCAGGCGCTTCAGCATCGGGCCTCGCATCTATATTCCGAGGTCGAAATCGCCCGTGCGGTCACGATCAAGGCCCAGCAAATGCTCGATGGCGGCAGCGAACAGGCCGATCTGATGGCTTCGGTCGCCAAGGCGAAAGTGTCCAAGACTGCGGGTCTTGCGGTCAAGGAAGGCGTGCAGATGCATGGCGGGATCGGGATGACCGACGAGTACGACATCGGCCTGTACATGAAGCGCGATCGTGCGCTGCAGGAATTCCTGGGCGATGCCTATTTTCACGCCAATCGCGTCGCCGAATTGAGCGGGTATTGAGGAGTAATCGCATGGATATCCAGTCACTCTTCAGTCTCGATGGCCGCATTGCGCTGGTCACCGGCGGCAGTCGCGGCATCGGCAAGATGTTTGTCGAAGGGCTGCTCGCCGCAGGGTGCGCGCGAGTCTACATCTCGGCGCGCAAGGTCGAACAGATGCAGGAAACCATCACTGAGTTCGGCGAGGACCCAAATGGAAATCCCAGGGTCATTGGCATCCCTGCTGACCTGAGCCAGATGGACGGGATTCAGCATCTCGCTGACGAGATGGCCCAGCGCGAAGAAAAGCTGGACATCCTGATCAACAATGCCGGCGCTGCATGGGGCCAGCCTTACCTCGAATTCAATGAGGCGGGTTGGCACCGGACGATGGACCTAAACGTCAAAACGCCGTTCTTCCTGACACAAAAGCTGCACGATCTATTGGTTGCTGCAGGCAAGGGCGATCACCCGGCCAAGGTGATCCATGTGTCGTCGATTGATGGTCAAAAGATCAATCCATGGGAAACCTACGCCTATCAGGCGTCCAAGGCTGGCGTGATACAACTGACCCGGCGGATGGCTGCGCGCCTGATTCAGGACAACATCATCGTCACATCAATCGCTCCTGGCGCGTTTGCCAGCGAGATGAACAAGGCGGCGAAGAATGCGCCTGATGCCAGCGCTTCTATGATCCCGGCCAAGCGGATCGGGACGAAGGAAGACATGGCCGCGGCTGCGATTTACCTTTGCAGCCGCGCGGGCGATTACATCGTGGGTGACACAGTGACGGTCGATGGCGGCGTCGTGAACGCATCGCTGCCGAACATGTTCAACGATCCGGGTGGTGGCGGCTGAGGGTGGCTTTTTAGCTTACACCAGACTCAGGACGCCTATATCGTTCCGCGCCATGATGCGGCGCCAGGCGAACAAGTAATGTCATCATTCCATCAATTCCCGAACAAACGGGATTAGACCAGTCTGCCGCGTCCTGCGCATACGCTCGGCGTCGAGCACTTCGCGGACTCGGTCGAAGCATTCATCGACGCTGTCGTTGATCACGACATAGTCATATTCGGCCCAGTGGCTGATCTCTGCGCGGGCACGCTCCATCCGATCGTCGATCACATCATCGCTGTCCTGCGCGCGGGCCTCGAGCCTGCGACGCAGCTCGGGCAGACTAGGCGGTAGGATGAAGACGCTGACAACGTCCTGCTGGTCTTTCTGATAGAGCTGTTGCGTTCCCTGCCAATCGATGTCGAACAGAAAATCCTGTCCGCCTTTCAACGCTTTGCGGATAATCCCCTTGGGGGTGCCATAGCGATAGCCGAAAACATGCGCCCATTCGTAGAAATCGTCTTCCTCGATCATTCGGTCAAATTCGGCTTCTGAGACAAAGTAATAGTGCACACCATCTTTCTCGCCAGGGCGCGGCGGGCGAGTGGTGGCAGAGATCGACAGCTTGATCTCCTCATCGGCCTCCAGAAGCTTGCGTGAAAGTGTTGTCTTGCCGGCGCCCGATGGCGACGACAGGATGAACAGTAGCCCGCGCCGATGCAGCTTGTCTGATTGTTGTGGATGATCGTCCATGCGGCTCGTTGCCGCAAAGCGCGCCCGCAAATCAAGCCCGAGGATCAATCCGCGGTTACTTTTGCGCAGCTTCGGCTTTGTCGTCCGGCACTGTGCGCCTTGTGCGCAGTTCGCGCACCTTGCCGCGATCATAGAGCGTTTTCAGGACTAGTCCTCCGGCGACAATCGCGAGGCCTGGCGCGGATCGTGTTGCCAGCTTGCTTGCGCCATACAATGCCAGAGTCGTCAGGATCGCGCGGCCATCAACGACTTCTTCTGCCACTTGTGCGTCGTCAAAGTTCGCCTTTGCGACCTTCTTTTGGACACTCTTGCGAAACAGGCTGGATGCCCCGCGCAACACGATATCCGCTATCAGCAGATTGGTACTCGGATTGGTGCTGGGAACCGGCAGATTGGATACAGCATTGGTTGGTTCGACCGGGGTGTTCTCTTCGGAGGGCGGCGGCTCGCTCATGCGCGAATACTGCAATGCCTATTTCTTGCGGCCGAAATCGACCGTTACAACATTTGAACCGTCATCGGTTCCGTCATTGGTGGGACCTTCCCCATCCTGCAGATCGTTTTCGGCGTCCTCATGCTCTTCCGGGGCCATTTCCGACACGGAAGCCTGGAATTGCAGGCCGAAATCGACTGCCGGATCGACGAATGCGGTAATCGCAGCGAACGGTATAGATAGCTTGGCCGGGATCTGGTTAAAGCTAAGCCCGACTGAAAAGCCGTCCTCGCGCACTTCCAGTTCCCAGAACTTGTTTTGCAGGACGATGGTCATTTCGTCGGGAAAGCGCTCGCGCAAATGCGTCGGGATCGAAACGTTCGGCGCACCAGTTTTGAATGTGATGTAGAAGTGATGGGTGCCAGGCAATTCGCCGCCGCCATGCTGGATTTCACCCAGCACACGGCCAACCACGGCACGCAATGCTTCTTGAACGATCTCGTCATACGGGATCAGACTATCGGGGGTTTCATCGCTCATTTCGGTCAGACGGTGCCGTTGCTTGCGCGTAGGGTCAAGCGTTTCCGTGTCAGATTGCGGGCGTTAGCCCCAAGTTGCGAAATTTGCATGTTGAGCGGTGCTTGCGCGATTTCGCCGCGCGCTTATAGCCGCCGCCATGCAAAACGCACCGCGCATAGGCACTGTCGAGCGAAAAACCGCAGAGACCGAGATCGCGATCACCGTCAATCTCGATGGGACGGGTTCGTATGATGTTTCGACCGGGATCGGGTTCCTCGATCACATGGTCGAACAGTTTTCCAAACATTCCCTGATCGACGTCAGCATGAAGGTTCGCGGAGATCTGCATGTCGACCAGCATCACACGACCGAAGATTCAGCAATTGCGCTTGGGCAGGCCATTTCGGAGGCGCTTTCGGACAAGGCCGGTATCGGGCGGTATGGCAGCGCGTATTCGCCCATGGATGAAACTCTGGCGCGGGTGGCACTCGATATTTCCGGCCGGCCATTCCTTGTCTGGAATGCCGGTTTCACCCAGGAAAAACTGGGTGAATGGGACACCGAGCTGATCGAACACTGGTTTCAGTCTGTCGCGCAGACGGCGGGCATCACGCTGCATGTCGAGCTGCTTTATGGCGCGAACAATCACCACATTTGCGAAGCGATATACAAAGGGTTCGCCCGGGCGATGCGGATCGCGGTTGAACAGGACCCGCGCAAGGCGGGAGCGATCCCGAGCACCAAGGGACAGCTCGGTGGCTGAAAACGTTGCGCTGGTCGATTACGGCGCGGGCAATCTCCATTCGGTTCACAACGCTCTTAGGGCTGTCGGGGCAAATGTCGCGGTGACGGCCGACGCGAATGCCGTGCGTGCGGCGGACCGGATTGTCCTACCGGGTGTCGGATCGTTTAAAGCATGTGCTGAGGGCTTGAATGCCATCGACGGCATGGTCGATGCCATGCATGAAAGAGTGTTCGTCGGAGGCGCTCCATTTCTCGGAATTTGTGTCGGCATGCAACTGCTTGCTGATCGCGGATTGGAGCATGGAGTTACGCCAGGACTGGGCTGGATTCCGGGCGAAGTGCGGTTGATTGAGCCGAGTGATCCCGCGATCAAGATCCCCCATATGGGCTGGAACGATGTCGCGCTGCTGCCGCATGCGCGCGGGCACGAAGTGATTGAGGAAGGCGAAGCGTACTTTCTGCATTCCTATCATTTTGCGGTCGCTGGGCCGGAGGATATCTGTGCGATGACAGACCATGGTGAGGGGCTTGTTGCGGCGGTTGCGCGGGACAATATCCTCGGCGTGCAATTCCACCCGGAGAAGAGTCAGGAATTCGGTTTGGCGACGCTGGAAAGGTTTGTGGCGTGGAAACCCTAGTCCTCATCATGCCCATGAAGGCAGAGCTCCAGGGCGGAGCCACTAAGGTTGCAATCTGGATTCCCGCCTTCGCGGGAATCACGAAAGTGAATGAAGGTATCTCGTTTTGATTGTATTCCCGGCCATTGATCTCAAAGGCGGTGAAGTCGTGCGCCTGTCCGAAGGGGATATGGAGCGCGCGACCATATACGGTGATGATCCAGCGGCTCAGGCGATGATCTTTGCCGAGGCCGGTGCTGAGCATCTGCACGTCGTCGATCTCGACGGCAGCTTTGCCGGTGAAGGACGCAACATTGATGCGGTGAAGGCGATTGTCGAACGCTTTCCCGGGCATGTTCAATTGGGCGGTGGCATTCGCGATGCCAAAGCGGTCGAAGGCTGGTTCAACCTTGGTGTGGCACGTGTGGTGATGGGCTCAGCCGCGCTGAAAAACCCCGACTTCGTGAAAGACATGGCGCGCGAATGGGAAAACGGCATCGTCGTGGCCGTCGATGCACGCGATGGCATGGTCGCAACTGAGGGCTGGGCAGAGGTTTCCGATGTGCCCGTGGTCGATATGGCCCGCCGTTTCGAAGATGCGGGTGTCGCAAGCCTGTTGTTCACTGACATTGGGCGTGACGGCCTGTTGACTGGGTGCAACATAGAGGCGACCGTCGAGCTCGCGCGTAGCGTCGATATCCCGGTGATCGCCAGCGGGGGCGTGAAGGGGATTGATGAAATCCACGTCTTGTCGTTGCATGAAGCGGACGGGATCGAAGGGGTGATTACCGGTCGCGCCCTCTACGAAGGCAAACTCGATCTGGCGGCGGCTATTGCGATGGCGGGGCGCAAGTTGTGAGTGGGCTTAAGTCTTTCGGCATCTTTGCTCTTGGCGGCGTGCTCTTTCTGCAGGTTTACCTTGGCTATGGTGCACTGATCATAGCTCCATTGATGGTATTTGCGCTTGTTTCTATACGGAACGAGCAACGCGTGGGGTATTTCACTCGAGAGCATGACCCCTACATTTTTTGGCCGGCGGTTGGCCTGCTTGTGCTGGTTGGAATTTTCGGCTTGCAAGATTCAGCTAAATTGATCGGGTTGATCCAGTGAGCGTCTGCATCCGCGTTATAATCTGTTTCAACGTTGCCGATGGCAGTGTGCTCCGGGGCAACACCTTGGTCAATTTGAAGGATGCGGACAGCCCAATCGAGCAGGTGCGTGAACTATGATGCGCATGATCGGCTTCATGTTCCTGGCTCTGACTTTTCTGGCCGGGATAACCATCGGGACGGTCGAAATCGCCTTGATCAATTGCGTGCTGTTTCTGGTCCTTGCTCTGGCGGTGGTGAGGTTCCTGATGCCGCGCTACGGCGAGCAGGGTCTGGTCTATGGTATGGCGGGCGCATTCTTCGCGTCTTTCCTGTGGCCGTATCTGCTGATCTTCGCCCAAAGCGGTGAGGATTGCGAAGGCGACGCATGCCTGGCAGAAGGGCAAACGCTCATTCTGGAGCCAACCACGTGACCGTCCGTATCCGCGTTATACCCTGCCTCGACGTCGCCGATGGCCGGGTGGTGAAAGGCGTCAACTTCGTCGATCTCAAAGACGCAGGCGATCCGGTCGAGCAGGCGCGAGCCTATGATACAGCAGGCGCGGACGAACTGTGCTTCCTCGATATCTCGGCCAGCCATGAAGGGCGCGGGACGCTGCTCAACATCGTCAGGCGCACGGCGGAGGTTTGTTTCATGCCGCTAACCGTCGGCGGGGGTGTGCGCAGTGTTGAAGACGCGCGGGCGCTCTTGCTCGCTGGCGCAGACAAAGTCGCAATCAATTCCGCCGCCGTTGCGCGGCCCGAGCTCGTCGCGGAGATTGCAGCCAAGTTTGGCAGCCAGTGCGTGGTCGCCAGCGTGGATGCGCGCCGCGTCGTCCCGACCATGGGCGAAGACGCGCCAAAGTGGGAAATCTTCACCCATGGCGGCCGCAAGCCGACCGGAATTGATGCGGTTGAGTATGCCAAGACAGTCGCGGAACTCGGGGCGGGGGAGTTGCTCGTGACCTCGATGGATGGAGACGGCACGCAGGCCGGCTATGATCTGGACCTGACCCGAACAATTGCCGATGCGGTGGCCGTGCCCGTGATCGCCAGCGGCGGCGTCGGAAATCTGAACCACCTCGTTGAAGGTGTGACTGAGGGCCATGCGAGCGCAGTCCTGGCCGCTTCGATCTTTCACTTCGGGACGCATTCCATTTCTGAGGCGCATGATGCGTTGCGAAGCGCGGGCTTGCCAGCGCGCGGCGTTTAGCTGTTTCATTTATTGAAACTTGGTCATCGCGAGCGTAGCGAAGCTATCCATCGACTGACACCAGCACAGATTGGAAGCGTCAGAAGATGGATTGCCGCGCGCCTGCGGCGCTCGCAATGACGAGAGAGAGACGTGTCCGACATTCTGCAACGCCTTGAGAAGACGATAGCGGGGAGGGCAGGCGCTTCCCCTGAGGAAAGCTATGTCGCGAAACTCAACGCCAAAGGTTTGCCAAAGATTGCGCAAAAGGTGGGCGAAGAAGCGACCGAGACTCTGATCGCGGCTTTGAGTGGTAGCGACGAGGACTTGGTGGGCGAGAGCGCCGACCTGATTTTCCACCTCTTGGTCCTGCTTCAGGCGAAGGGCGTTTCGCTCGATCAAATCATGGCCGAACTGGACCGGCGCGAGGGTGTTTCCGGTCTCGAAGAAAAAGCATCCAGGAGCGAATAGTGCCGATCGATCCGACTTTGCCTTATGATCATGACAACATCTTCGCGAAGATTCTGCGTGGAGAGATCCCGTCAACACCGGTTTACGAGGATGATTGGGCCTTCGCATTCGAAGACATCAATCCTCAGGCCGAGATCCACACGCTGGTGATCCCTCGGGGGAAATATGTCAGCTGGGATGACTTTTCGGCCAATGCATCGGACGAGGAAATAGGCGGTTTTGTGCGGGCCGTTGGTGAAGTGGCGCGGCGCAAGGG
>JBCAXQ010000047.1:0-14432 GCA_038534015.1 Pseudomonadota bacterium
CGCGCGGGAGGCCAGACCCATGTCAGGCTGCTTGACCGCTTAACATGAGAACGCATCGAAAGACGCGTTCGACAGTGTGAAAGGAGGCCATTCATGGCCAAAAAGATTGAAGGCTATATCAAGCTGATGGTGCCTGCGGGCACTGCCAATCCTTCGCCCCCGTTGGGCCCGGCACTTGGCCAACGCGGCGTGAACATCATGGAATTCTGCAAGGCGTTCAACGCTGCGACAGATGGCTTGGAAAAAACCGCGCCAATTCCAACCACGATCACGGTCTATGCCGACCGTTCGTTTACGTTTGTTACCAAACAGCCCAAGACAACCTACCTGATCAAGAAAGCTGCAAAGCTCAAAAAGGGTTCGGGTGAACCGGGCAAGGTTTCTGCAGGCACAATCAAGCAGAGCCTCGTGAAGGAAATCGCTGAGACCAAAATGAAGGATCTCAACGCAAACGATCTCGATCAGGCCATGAAGATTATCGAAGGCACTTGCCGTTCGATGGGCCTCGAAGTGGTGGAGGGTTGATCATGGCTAAGCTGACAAAGAAGCAAAAGGCTGTTGCAGAGCTCGACAACGAGAAGCTGTACAGCGTCGACGAAGCCATCGCGACTCTGCGGGAGCACAAAGCGAAGTTTGACGAGACCGTCGAATTGTCGATGAACCTTGGGGTTGATCCGCGTCATGCCGATCAGATGGTTCGCGGCATGATCTCGCTTCCTGCCGGTACCGGCAAGGATGTGAAGGTCGCTGTGTTCGCCAAGGGCGATAACGCTGACAAGGCAACCGCCGCTGGTGCCGACAAGGTTGGTGCCGAGGACCTGATGGAAGACATGCAGGCTGGCAATCTCGATTATGACCGTGTGATCGCTACGCCGGACATGATGGGTGTTGTTGGTCGCCTCGGTAAGGTGCTGGGTCCCAAGGGCCTGATGCCGAACCCGAAATTGGGCACCGTCACGCCTAATGTGGAACAGGCCGTGAAGGATGCCAAGGGCGGTCAGGTCGAATTCCGCGTAGAGAAGATGGGCATCATCCATTCCGGCATCGGCAAGCTGTCGTTCAAGGACGAAGACCTGAAGGCAAACTTCAAGGCCATTACCGATGCTATCGTCAAGGCGAAGCCATCGGGCGCGAAGGGCAAATATGTGAAGAAGGTCTCGTTGACCTCAACCATGGGCCCTGGCCTGAAGATCGACTTCAGCGAAGTCGAAGGGGCGTGATTCTTCGGGATGAGTGAGCGCGTCCGCGTTCACTCTGCCTGGTAGCCACCACTTTCCTACTTGGAAACACAATGCGAAGGGCTGGCGGAGCAATCCGCTGGCCCTTTGCTTATGTTCAGGAACACTGGTTTACTCCTGTGTGCGGTTGTTCGACTCAGGGGGATGACAATGCGCGGTTTGTTTGCAGTTTTGAGCGCATGGGTGGGGCTGCTGTCCGCGCCCTTGGCAGCGCAACCTTTGGGACCGGAACCCATCAGTGCGGCCGCGCTCGAACAGAAAGCGCGCGAGGCTTGCAGCGGCTCAGCCACTATCGGCTCCGGTGCGATTATTCGCGCAGATATGGATGGCGACGGGAAGGGCGATATTCTGTTCAATTGGTCTGATGTCACCTGCACATCTGGTGGTGCATCGTCAGTCGGCGCGGGGTTTTGCGGGATGCACAATTGCAGCATTGACGTGTATCTCTCCTCACAATACCAACCCGGCGGCTGGCCTAAGCCGATCATGAACCATATGGAGATCGCGCCCGAAATCATCCCCGCTGGCGCCTATCCGATGCTGAAAACCTCCTATCAGGGAGGCAGCTGCGCCTTTGCCGAAGTCTGCGAGCGGGTCTGGCGCTGGGATGGCTCCAAGCTGGCCAGCCAGGATATTCCCGCCGAGGATCAGCCTGCAGCCAATATCATGTCGGAGAATTCGGTTGCCATCACGCGGACCAATCTCGTCGGCGACTGGGTTGATCCGGCTGATGGATGCGCGACCGACTTGAATCTCTCCCTTCGATCTGACGGTTCTTATGGGTCATACGAGGAGATCGGAGACTGGCGGCTGATCGGCACTCGCATTGCGATCATGGTACGGGAGACTTTCGTGATGGGCGAGGAAGGCAGCAACCGCCGCGTGAGAAATCCCCAGCCCGTCATCCTGGAAGTGGTCGCGTTGACCGAAGACAGCATGGCCGTTCGGCGCGCCAATGGCGAACGGGTTGATTTCCGAAAGTGCTGACTACGTCTTTAGCAGTGTTCGGATATGACCCAGCGCACCGGTTCTTTCAGCTAAGGTCTTGGATGCGGTTACAAGCCTGTCAAAACCGGACCGCGCGCCGAGCAAGGCGCGGTTTGCGGGCGTAGGTTCGAGCATTACAAAGCTGGAGCACGCCACGCTGGCGGTGCCGAACATACTCTTGTGCGCACCTTCGCCTTCGGTGAAGTCGAAGTATCTGAAGCGCCTCTCGGCGAACAGCCGTTCGAGCGCTTCCATTTGCAGCACGGTGCCGGGAGACAGACGAGACCAATCGGGATCGTAGCCGAGATGCGCGTAGACGAGGGTGTCGCCCACAACCGGCAGCGAAAGGTAAGCTATGGGACCATTTCCGCTGTGCAGCAGGAAACACCGCATCCGGTCTTCTCGTGCGGCTTCCAGCATGCGCGCGCGCGCCTGGGCGGTTTCGGGAAGCCCGGCATCAAGCAACCGCGATTGGTAGGTCTTGGCAGACAGCGGCAATGCCGCCTGCAGGAACGCCTCGACCTCGCTGGCGCTGCGATGCTCGGTCACGGCGTAAGGGTTGCCGATCTCTTTTGCGAGCTTGCGTTGTTTGCGGCGCAAAGTGGATCGGGTCTTGCCGGAAAAGCGCGCCAGATAGTCTTCGTAGGAGCCCGCCATGTCGATGTAGTGACGTTCATAATCCTGCCGCCCGCCGATCAGATGCTCAGGAAACTGGGATATGATTGACGACAGTATGGATTGCGGCGCGGAAAGGACCCGCATGCCGTCTCTGCCTTTGGGTGGACGGGAAGCGCAGCTTGCCGCGAGTACGTCCTCCAGAGAGAACGACCAGGTTGCCAGTTTGCGGTCCACAGCAAACAGTCGGCGTGAGCCAATCGTGAAGTCGATCGATGCTTTGTGTTGCCCCTCTGGCATCACAACGCTCCGTAGAGCGTGTTCGAGACTGCCTGTTCCGCAAGCCGCCATCCAGTGCGCAGGGGCTCTGCGGGTAACACATCGATCTGGCCCGCACGCTCAATCACCTGCGGCGGATTGTCCCGGAAGTTTCCGCTTTCAATCCCCTCCAGTTCTGAGAGGGCTTTGACCAATCCTTCGAATCGCTTCGCAACAATGGAATTCAGGGTGAGAGTGCGGCGGTTGATCAGCTCGAAACTGTGCGAGACCAGGGTGAAGGCGTTCTGCTTCGTATCGCGCGCATGGCGCAAGGCTGCGGTCATCTCGCCGAGCGACAACGCGGTGATCTGGGCATGGCGTAGCCCGCCCTTGATTGTTGCGATACAACCGGCGGGCACTTCTATCACGCCGCAGTGATAAACCGGTTCGCGGTCCTCGCTGCCGAGCGAGATATCGGCATAACCGTCTGCAATGCCCGGGCAATGGCTGGAATCGTAGCGGATGCCCAGTTCGGCAAGGGCACGCAGTGTGTCGTCATTCGCACCATAATTGCCGGCCCGAAAGGCAACAGGTTTGGGCGCACCTGCCGCCATCAATGTCGTTCGGGCAAAGTCGAGCAGAACGCACTGATCTTCGAAAGCGAAATCGGCGATGTTGGTGCCGGTCGCTTCGCCAAGTGGGTTGTCAGATCCGGCCAAAGCAATCCATTCGGTGTGAATGTGGAGCTGGACATCCTGGCCTGCCTCGACAATCGGACCGATGATATCCTCAATCGCGGCCACACCCCAAACCAGCGCTGGCATGGGATCAACATAGAACACCGCCCTCTGGCCGTACTTTGCCAGCACACTGAGCTGGTGTTGAATTCCTCCCGGCCCTTTGGGTGTCTCGCACGCGATCGAGCGTTGGAAATTGTCGCGACGCGCATCCTCACCCGGACCACCAAACAGGCCCGAGGAATACTCAGTGTCAATCGTGATATAGGCGTGCGTCATCGCGCGCGCAGGGTTAGGTTAAAAGGGTTAAGGCAGCGTGTCGATCAACCTTCAGGCAAAGCGGTAATGCGCCATTGCCATGGTGAACATCTGCGCATTGATCCGGATCGAAGACGGGAAAATGCTCGCATCGGCAACATAAAGATTGCCCGTGCCATGGACCCTCAAGTCGCTGCCGACGACCGAATTACCTGACCAGCGGCCCATGATGTTGCCGCCTTGCGGGTGCGACGTGCTGACAATGAAATCGCTCGATTTCTTGAGATGCGTTTCGACCATCGCTTCGATGTCATCATCCGGTTTGACTGTCACGTTGTCCGAAGTCGGCATGTAGACTTCGATTGCACCCGCCGCGAAATGCATGCGGATCACGTCAACCACGTGGCTGCGCAGCCGTTCGCGCGCTTCGCGCTTGAGCTTTACATTGAATGCGCCGCGGTCGACCTCGCCCATGTCGCTGACAGGCATCAATATGCCAAGACATACGAGGTTGGGGTAGGATTGCATCCGGCGGACATATTCGCCGAACCAGCCGCCGACAGAGGCAGAGAAGCTTGCGGGGGGATGAAACCAGCTTTCGATCAGGTGGTCGCCGCGATCCACATAAGTGGCCATTTGCAGACCATCCCAACTCTTTTGCTCGGTTGGCATCTTGGCTACCACCGGGCAGGCGAGGTTACAGGCGATCTTTTCCCCGACATTGGCGATGTCCAGCCTTTCGAGCAGCCTGGAAGAGGCCCCCGTACCGGAAGAAAGGATTGCGCCCTTCTTAGGTCGGATGCGCACACCGTTGCCGTTCTGTTTGGCCTGGACCGACTTCACCGGCTTGTCTCGCAGATGAGTTCCAATGTTGATGCGGTAGACTTCGGAATTGGCGGCAATTCGCGCGCCATTGTCCTGCGCATCTTTCAGGAGGGTCTGGACCACGGAATTCTTGCGATCATACGGGCAGCCGGAATTGCAATAGCCACAACCCCAGCAGGCGCGAGCGCCGCTGCCATAGTTCTTCTCAAACAGTGCGACCGGAGCCAGCGCATCTCGTTCGCGTGCATGGCCGCTGTGAAGATATTCGTGCCACGCCCTTTGCAGGTGTTCGCCGTTGGGGCCTGCTATGCTCTGATCAATCCGTGCAATACCTAAATGATCCCAGAGAAAGTCGAATGCGTTGGTAAGGCGGTCTCTATCAATCACAACGCCGTATTCTTCGCGCCAGTGTGCGATCACATCCTGAGCGTCTGGGTGGATGTCATTGCTATCGGGGCGAAAACAGATGCTGTTGTTCACAAGTGAAGAGCCGCCGATGCATTCCGCCTGAAGAATGACGATCTCTCGATTGCTCGATCCCATCAAGCCGCCGCCAGCATAAAGTTGCGCGTATTGCTCCGCGTCGCGATGCCGGATTTCTTCGGTGGACCAATAGTCACCCTTCTCCAGCACGATCACACTCTCACCCTTGGCCGAAAGAGCCGCTGCAGCAGCGGCCCCTCCTGCGCCCGAACCCACAACGACCCAATCGCATTCTTCGGTGTCTTCAAGGATGACCGGGCTGAGATCGTCTTTGTTCGAGAATGCAGGGGCTCCGCTGCGTTGCTGCGGCGGGACAAAACCGATGCTCGGCCAACTTTTGGGATCCTGATAGTATGAGGAGTAGAACACTGTGCGAAGCCGCCCGAGAGATCGGATCACGCCGAAACTTGCGTTGATCACTCTATCTTCGATCCTCGCCTGCCGATCGGCGATAGAGAGGTCGGGAAAGCTCCCACCAAGCCAGAATTCTAGCACTGTCAGGCCGAACTTGACCTCGCGCCGCGCCGCGTCGGGAAGCAATGTGATCCAGCGTGTGGCGGTTTGCAAAACATCTTCCACGCTGGCGTGCGGGGGAGGCCCATCAAACAGTGCCTCGATGAAAGCGTGTTCGAACGATACGCGCCGCTTTGCGATCTTTTCGACCATCGCACCATCGATCGTGAAGCTATCCGCACCGCTGCGATCAACTGATTCGTCGCTCAGGGCGACTGCGCCTTGGCCCTTGATGATATAGTCAAGTGACTCGCCTCCCGGTCCCTTTCCCGCGCGGACAACAGGATCCCCTTCGGCGGTTGAACCAAGGGCGACGAGGTTCTCAGGTGCAAGTGCGGCCAAAGTGGCGAACGAAGAATCCGGCATCGACTTGCTCCCTTAAGTTAAAAGCAAGAAATGCAGACAATTCAAATATTCGCAAACAGAAACTGGCAGCCCGATCAAAAGGTCGGAAATCTACAAGTTCAACATGGTCGCAGCGAACGGTGGCTGACTGAGACAGGCAATCTGTAGCAAACTTATTGAGAGGTTCGTCGTGCAAGCTGTCTCGAATAGACCCAGCCGATTCCGATCAGGCTGAAACCAAGCGCCATAAAGCTTGCAATTCTAAGGAGGCCTTCAAGCCCTGCGGCGTCGATCAGGAATACTTTCAGTACCGCGAGCAACATCAGGACCAGCGAGCCTATACGCCAGCTGCGCTCCTGTCGGAATGATCCCCACCACAGGTATCCAAGCGCGAGAGCTATCCCTAGCAGGGAGAGCAGCAGGCTTTCGGTCTGATCGATGATGCTTGTGGTCAACAGCGAGCCTGAGAACACCTGCCGCAGCAGTGAGGCCGCGAGCAGCACGACAAGCACCATGATCGCTACGTCGACCGCTTGTCGCGTCCGCGGAAACAGCCCGTCGATATCGCTGCGCAGAAAGACGAGGCTGGCAATCGCGATTCCGTATGCCAGCAACAGCCAGTTTGCGATCGGCGTTGGGCCGACATGCTGTGCCATCACCAGCGGATTGTGCAGGACCAATGTGAACCAGACAAAGTGCAGCAGCGCCGCGCCGAACAAGGCAAGGCTTGCAGGTTTGCCAATCCGCGCCGGCACCAGTTGCGAAGCGGCCAAACCTCCAAGGAACAAAAGGGACTGCCAAACAGAGCGCTCGCCCATTCCATACCATTCGAACCGAAGCAGCGAAGAGATATCCCATGCTTGCTTGTAGATGCTGTGGATCATGACGAGACCGAAGATGACTGCCACTATTCCGATCGCAGAACGGACCTGGTTGGGGAGGGCTGTACCGCGCCAAACGATAAAGGCACTGACAGCCATAAGAGGTACGAGACGCAGCGCTATGTCGGTATAGCTCACAGCGCCGCGCGACAGGAAAGGCTCACCAATCAAGGCAGATATTGCGGCAGCAAGCCACAGACCCACAGGGAGCAGTGACCAGAAGGCCGCGATCACCAGGAACACAGCCCACGCCGCAATTCTTTCGACGCGCCAAACAAAAAAACCGAGCGCGGCCAATGCAGCCAGCCAGGCCAAGGATTCGCCGGGCACGATCTGTGCAATGATGCCGTACGCAAATGCGGCCGCAAATCCGTCTGATACCCAGCGCGAGCGATCGGACAGTTGCAACATCGACATGGCCAGGAAGGGCAGCAGGGCCGCAAGCCAGCGAGCCGCAGCGCGCATGGCGTGTTCGACTTCACCTTCATTGCCTAGCATCAGGAGTTCGCTTTCAAACGCGGGCGTTACGACCAGACTCAGCAATGCCGCCGCGGCACCGCCCCAGGCAGCGATCAGCAGGGACTCCTCTTGCCGCTTCCACAGCAGACCGATTAGCATCAGGCCCAGGAGCGCAGCCGAAATTGGCGCGGTCCAATCCGGTGTCACAAGCAGCAACGCCCCGAAAGTGAGCACATATGCTGACCCGAGGAGCGACAACGCGAACTTTGGCTGCAAGCCTTCTTCTTGGCGCCAGCGCAACCAGAATCCCGCCACGGGGAACAGCGCGAGGATGGCCAGCCCAAACGCAAGCGGAGCATCGCGGAGGAGTGTTTGGGCAACCGTCAATTGCCCTGTCGCAAAGGCGCCGATGCCGACCGGAACAGCTGCCAATTGCACTATGTCGATGAGGTTTGCCCGCCCTCGCAACTGATGGAAGAGCGGCATTCCCGCGAAAATTACAGCTAGTGCTGCAGACACCGCTACAAAGTAAGTGCTGTCCGGATCAGGCCAGAGTGCGAGCAGCCATACACCGATCAATGCGGCAACGCCGGAGGCCGGACGTAAAGCGCTGAATCGCCAACCGAGGAATGCGAGTGCTGCGCTGATGAGCAAGTAGAGCCCCCAGGTCAGCGGCGTGAACCCGGCGCTGTCGACAAGCGCTGCCATTTGCAACGTAGCAATCCCGGCGGCTGCCATCTGTAACAGGCTTGGGCCCTGACGATCGTGTAGGAAGGCAGGAAGGACCGTGCCGAGTATTATCAAGTATCCGCCTACAGCCAGCAGGTCGGTGCTGCTGCCAAGACCGGAGAGTTGCATCAGAACGCCCCAGCCCAGACCTATGGCAAGCGCGGCATAGCCAAGCCAGCGATTGCCTTGCTTATGCCCGGTCCAGGCAAGGCCGCCGGTTACCAACGCAAGATAGAGCGCGAGAACCGGCACATTGGCGCTCTCGCTGTTGACCATCATCGGAGCCGCGAATCCGCCGACCAGCCCCAGGATTGCGCACGGAAGGCCGAAGCGGAACGACAAGGCAATCGCACCCGCAGTGACGATAGCAAGGCCAATAAAGGCCGCGCCTGCGCCGATCAGCCCGTAAGCCGTTCCTGCAAGATAGAACGCGCCATAGAGGGTTGCGATACCTGCCCCGGCAAGCGCCTGGCGGACGCGTTCGTCGCGGATCTTTTCCTCGTAGCGATACGCCGCCTCTGCACCGGCAATAAGCCCGAGGCCAAACAGGAAGCTTAGCAATACGCGAATGGTGGGGGTTACCAGCCCAGCTTCGATGGCATAGCGAACCAGGAAGATACCCGCGATGGCAAGCGCAATTCCACCGGCCCAGATTGGCAGTCGCCGGCCGAAGATGTCCTCGAAATCGAATTTGAAACCTTGCGATGGTTCCGTGTCGAGCTCTAGGTCAGGCTCGCTGTCTGCATAGGTTGTTTCTTCTTGTGTCGCATAGGCCATCGTAGCCGGCTCGGGATTGGCTTTGGCGTCATCGAATTCTTCTGCAGCCGGGACTGGATCTTGGTTCGGCGTGATTGCTTCTTGGGATTCGAGTTCTGGTTCCGAAGCCGATCTCTCGTCCTCAAACGCCTGCCCTTGATCACTGGCCTCCGCGCGCGGCCGCTCGCGTTCTTCAGGGTCGGGTTCCTCGACAAGTCGTTCGGCCCGGATGCTGTTTAGCTGAGAGTTAGCCCAGCTGATCGTATCACCGAGTTGGCGCTCGAGGCGGTTGGCTTTGCCCCATACCAAAGCGACCGCGACGTAAGGCCCAACGAAGATCGCAAGCACGATAAGGACTAACAATCCCTCCATCAGATTCGAGCCCCCCTGCGCATTGGTCAGATGCCGCCAGGGGTGAAGTCGTATCCGCTCGTGGCCAGGCCGTCAGTCAGGCTATCCACGCAGGATCTGAGATCGTCTGCATTGGTTGATCGGATCACGAAATTGGCGCCCACCTTGCCTTCTCGGAAGAAGGGGTACGAACCGATCTGGCAGCTTTCGTGCGCCTCTTCGACTTCGCGAAGAAGGTTCGCCACTTCGCTTTCCGCGATCCAGCATCCGACTGTTTCAGAAATGAGCGGCGCGCCGCCTTCCAGTTTGCCGGTCAATGCATCAAGCATTCCGGCCGCAATGTGCGGCACACCAGCCATCAGGATAATATTGCCTCGGCGAATGCCCGGCGCACCAGACATGCGATTAGGAATAAGCTCAGCCCCTTCGGGTACACGCGCCATGCGCAGTCGCCCTTCATTCAGACCGCCCTTGTCGGCATAGTATCGTTCGAGCAAAGCCCGGGCATCGTCATGGATCACGACCGGGACATCGAGCGCTTCGGACACGGCATCGACGGTAATGTCGTCGTGTGTGGGGCCAATGCCGCCCGTTGTGAAGAGGTAGTCATTGCAAGCGCGCAGAGTGTTTACTGCTTCAACGATCTTTTCCTGAACATCTGGCACCACGCGCACCTCGGCCAGTCGAATGCCTTGCACCTGCAGCCAGCTGGCTACCTGTGCGATATTCTTGTCCTGGGTACGACCCGACAGGATCTCGTCACCAATGACAACGAGGCCCGCCGTCCAGATTTTTTCGGATGAATTCATGACGAATTGCTTAAGCGAAGCCTCGCACGAACGCTACAGCTAAGGCTCCGAAATCATTCAGCTGCTTCGAGCTGCTCCTCGCCGATCTCGGCTTCAGCCTGTCCTTTGGAAAATCTCATAAGACCATCTTCCAGTGGATCACTTTCCATGCGCTTGCGATCAAGCACGTATTCCTGATTGAGCCGCCAAGGGTATGCAATCGAGTTTTTCGGCATGATATGCTTGCCGCGCTGAATGTAGCCACTCGAGAAATCGAACACATCGTCCTCTTCGATGTTCGCTTCTTCGGCTGCTGTCAGGACTGGCGTTGCGATCTGAGTGCCTGTCGCGCGCATATGATTAAGCACACGGCACACATAATCGGAATTGATGTCGGCGCGCAGCGTCCAGCTGGCATTGAGATATCCAAACACCACCGCAAGGTTCGGCAGGTTCGAGAACATGCAACCCTTGTAGTAAAAGCGCTCGGCGAAATCGACCGGCTCACCATTGTGGCTGACGGCGATCTTCCCTGCCACAGCCAGCTTAAGGCCGGTGGCCGTTACAATGATATCCGCCTCGATCAACTCGCCGGACTTCAGCCGAATGCCATCCTTCTCGAACGCATCAATATGTCCGGTTACGATCGACGCCTTTTTGTCCTTGATCGCATTGAAGAGATCGTCATCGGGGACAAGGCAAAGGCGTTGTTCCCAGGGGTTATAGGGAGGCGTGAAGGCGGCTTTGTCATACTCGGGACCGAGCGCTTTCTCGATCTTCCTATACAGCGTGTCTTTCACCTTCTGCGGCTTGTTGCGCGCCATCTTGAAGCTGAAATCCTGCATCCGGATATTCTTGAATCGGGTGATCTTGTAGGCGAGGTTTTCGGGCAGGATCTTCCGTAGCGTGTTCGCGATCCAGTCTTTGGCTGGTCGCGAAAACATCCAGGTCGGAGTTCGTTGGAGCATGGTCACATGCGACGCTTGGTCAGCCATCGATGGGACGATGGTCACGGCGGTCGCTCCAGATCCGATCACAACGACTTTCTTGCCAGAATAGTCGAGATCATCAGGCCAGAATTGCGGGTGCAGGACTTGGCCTTCGAACTCTCCCAATTCAAATCCAGCATCGAACGGCTCATCGTAGTCGTAATAGCCCGACCCGAGATATAGGAAATTTGCTGTAAGTTGCGTGCGCGATCCGTCGCCCAGCTCCATCACAACATGCCAGCGCGCTTCATGGTCGCGAAAATCGGCCGCGATGACGCGGTGACTGTAGCGGATATGGTCGCGAATGCCGCGCTCATCGACGATGCGATTCAGGTAATCGAGGATGGCGGGGGCATCGGCGATTGTCTTTTCATGCCGCCACGGTTCGAAATCGAAACCGAGCGTGTGCATGTCGCTGTCCGAGCGGATGCCCGGATAGCGGAAAAGATCCCATGTCCCACCCAGGTTTTCGCGCATCTCGACAATCGCATAGGAGTGGTCAGGCGCTTTCATTTCCATATGCGCGGCCATGCCAATGCCGGAGATTCCGGCACCCACAATCAGGACATCGACGTCGGGTGACCCCGCTTTTTCACTCTGGGCCGGCATGCGTTCCTCTCTCCTTATTGACATGGATGTAAACATAGACGGCTGTCAAAAGCGAGTCTTC
Source organism: Pseudomonadota bacterium (assembly GCA_038534015.1). GTDB lineage: Bacteria > Pseudomonadota > Alphaproteobacteria > Sphingomonadales > Sphingomonadaceae > Erythrobacter. Next base: position 11,883 of record JBCAXQ010000047.1, read on the forward strand.
ATTGCATTTTGCAACTGACTGCTGGCGACCGATAGGTTACGCGCCCCGGCCATGAACACCAAACTTTCGCTAGCCGCTCTAACCGTCGGTCTGATTTCACCGGCTATCCTAGCGGCGCAGGATGCTCGAATCGATGTCGAACAGGATGAACCAGAGGCCGTCATCGTTGTTACCGGGGTGGGCCTCGATCAAGCGCCGTCTTCCGGAGCTTATGCGACCACAACCATCGATTGGGAGCAGATTTCCCGGTCAGCTTCGGGGCGGATTGAGGATGCCCTGGAGAATGTAGCGGGCTTTCAGCAATTCCGTCGGTCAGACAGCCGTTCATCCAATCCCAGCGCCCAAGGTGTGACGCTCAGAGCGCTTGGAGGTAACGCCACCAGTCGGGCGCTCGTGCTGCTCGACGGTGTCCCGATCAGCGATCCTTTTTTTGGCTACATCCCACTCACTTCAATCGCACCCGAACGCTTGGCTGCAATCCGCGTGACGCGCGGAGGAGGCTCGGGGCCATTCGGAGCAGGGGCACTGGCCGGCACGATTGAGATGGAAAGTGCGAACGCCGCGGAACTTGGACCATTGTCTGGCGGGATTCTGGTCAATGACCGCAATGAAACCGAAGCCAGTGGCACGGTCGCGGCCGACCTTGGATCGGGCTTTGCGGTTCTCAGCGGTCGCTGGGATAGAGGCAATGGCTTCTTCACCACGCCGCAGGATCAGCGTGTACCCGCGTCAGCGCGGGCAGCATTCGAAAATTGGTCGATCGGGCTTCGGGCAGTCGCACCATTGGCCCCTGATATCGAACTGCAGGCGCGTGGATTGGTGTATGACGACCGGCGGACTCTCCGGTTCGATGGAGCCGACTCTAGCAGTGAAGGGCAGGATGCAAGCCTCCGAATTGTCGGCAGGGGTGAGTGGCAGTTCGATGCGCTCGCCTATGTCCAGGCGCGCAATTTCTCAAACATCGTGATCAGTTCGACCAGATTTGTGAAAGTGCTCGATCAGCGCAATACGCCTTCAACCGGTCTTGGTGGTAAATTTGAACTGCGTCCGCCAATCGGCGACGGACACACTTTGAGGATCGGTGTTGATTACCGCCAATCAGATGGGGAGCTGCAGGAAGAAGCGTTCAGTGCCTTCACTCAGGCGCTGCGAGAGCGAAGAAGAGCAGGCGGAACGAACTCTGATCTTGGTTTCTATGTCGAAGAGGATTTCGAGATTGGCCCGCTGCTGCTGACCGGTGGGTTGCGTGTTGACCACACTAGGATCGAGGACGGATTTTTCCGCGCAATCGATTCTGGGGGTAATCTCGTTAGCGAAACGAGCGCCCAAGATCGCAGCGATTGGTCGGCAAGCTGGCGCGCGGGTGCGGCATTCTATGTGGCACGCGGCGCTCGTTTGCGAGCCTCCGCTTATACGGGCCTGCGCGTGCCGACCCTGAATGAGCTATACCGACCTTTCGTTGTGTTTCCCGTCGTCACCCAGGCGAACGCGGAACTGGAGAATGAGAGGCTTAAAGGCTTTGAGATGGGCTTGGACTGGACGGTCGATCGCAACACCTCCTTCTCATTGACCGTGTTCGACAACCGGGTCGAGAACGCCATCGCCAATGTCACGCTTGAACCCAACCTGCGCCAACGCCAGAACCTCCCGGCGATCGAAGCGCAAGGTATTGAGGCGGCGTCGAAGCTCAGCTTTGGGCAATTGAGCTTTGATGGATCACTCTCCTACACCGATGCGACAATAGCGGGCAGCAATGCCTCAATTGCTCTGGACGGCAACAGGCCACCGCAGACGCCGCGCTGGGCAGCCTCAGGCACACTCACATGGCGGCCTGCGGAGAACTGGCGCATCGCAGCGACATTGAGACACACCGGCGAACAATTCGAAGACGATCAGGAGGCTGATATACTCCCGTCGGCAACCACGCTTGACGCTTTCATGGAAGCCCCGATTTCCGCAAAGCTCTCGGTCGTTTTGCGAGCCGAAAACCTGTTCGACGAAGAGATTGTAACGCGCAATTCCAACGGCGCGATCGACCTTGGTGTGCCGCGTACAGTATGGTTCGGTTTGCGGTATGGCATCTGACCCTGTGCTGTTCAAATGACCACAGCGCAATGAAATTACGCAAGTGCAACATGGACTGTAGTTATGCTGCACTGCAGCGCATAATGTGGTATTTTTGCATCAACTGGGAATAAGCGTCCTGCGACTCTTGTTAGGTTGCCGGTCGCTGATAGTCTGCACGGTCACAAGATCAAAAATGGTCTGTGACAGAGTGGTTTGTGGAGAGGAAACCTATGACACGTAAGCTCGCAGTTTATGCGGCGGCCCTTATGGGCGGCACAATTCTGGCCACACCGGCCATGGCTCAAGACAACGAGGACGCTCCGGCGCTGGACGCTGATGATAATGTCATCATCGTTACCGCAACGCGTCGCGCCGAGAATGTTCAGGATATTCCGATCGCTGTCACGGCCGTCACTCCGGAGCAGCTCGACAAGCAAGGCGTGGTGAACGTCCAGAACATCACCCAGGTCAGCCCGAGTTTCT
>JBCAXQ010000048.1:0-14151 GCA_038534015.1 Pseudomonadota bacterium
ATCACGTAATACCCCACATATAGGAGCGCCTTTGTCTAGGGAGAGGAATAAGGGTCAGGACCCTTAGGCGCGGCTAGATAAAGGCGCTCCTATGAAAGCTCCCATTCTCCGCAGTATGCTGCTCGCTACCGCTGCGTGCATTCCCTCGGTTGCGTTCGCACAAGAGACCGCATCCGATCCCCAATCCGAAGAAAGCGGTGACAGCGGCAATCTGATCATCGTGACCGCGCAAAAGGTTGAGCAGCGCGCGCTCGATGTGCCGATCACCATCTCGGCAGCGACCGGCGAACGGATCAAAGAACTCGGTGTGAGCGACCTCGATGAATTGTCCAACTACATTCCAGGACTCAATATTCAGGAGCAGAGCGCGAACAACCCAGGCATCGTGATCCGCGGAATCACATCCGATTCCGGCTCTTCCCAACAAGGTCCGCGCGTCACGCTCTATTATAACGGGGTCGATATCTCGCGCTCGCGTGGCTCGTATCAGGCGATCTATGATCTGGAACGGGTCGAAGTCATCAAAGGCCCACAGGCGACACTGTTCGGCACTGCATCGGCTGTCGGCGCGATCAGCCTGGTCTCGGCCAAGCCACGCTCCGGTTTCTCGGGCGAGATCACCGGCGGATACGGCAATTTCGATCAGACGCTGATTGGTGGTTTCATCAATGCTGGATCAGACGTTCTTGCCGGACGCGTGGCATTCGAATGGCGAACCCGGGACGGCTACGTAGAAAACCTCGCGGCATCGCAGGAAGAGGAGCTCTATTCGCAAGACCAGCTCGGAGTGCGTGCCTCGCTACGCTACACACCGAATGACGATCTGACCGTCGATTTGATCGGCACCTATGATCGCCAGCGCAACGGCGGCACCCCGTTTATCTCAGGCAGTCTCCCAACAGCGTCGGGACCGGCCGATCCGTTCGGAGACGCCAATCTTTCAGGATCACCGTTTTCCGAAGCTGTGCTTGGGGACGATCAACTGGGCCTGATCCGAGATGTCTATGATGCCAACCTCACCGCCACATACCAGTTTTCGGACGAATGGAGCTTCACCACCGTCAACGGTTACCGTGAGTTTGACAGCGCCGAGGTGTTTGACGCCGATGGCTCTGCCGCATTCTACCTGGAGTTCGCTGAAATCGCCGAAGGCTGGCAGGTCAGCCATGAAGGTCGCTTCACCTATGACGGCGCAAGTCTGCGCGCCAACGTCGGCTGGAATGTCTTTATAGAGGACGGCATTCAGAACGTGCCATTCTCTTCGGAAGAGGGCATCTTTCTGCAATGCGCAGCAGGTTTGATACCGGGCCTGCCCTGCGTCGCCGCAGACGGAAGTGTACCAGCCGAAGCCGCCACTGGATTTCTCACCGAAGGCGCGGTCGCCCAACTGCCCTACGCAGCGTTCTTCGAAAATCAGGGCCGCAATGAAAGCTATTCAGCGTTCGCCGATGTGACTTGGTATGCGACTGACAGCCTGGAACTGACGGCAGGCGTGCGGGTAATCGAAGAAACACGATCTTCGGGTTTCCGCGCGGATTCTCCCAACACGGTCATTACGGGCGGCCCGCTGATCCCGGGCTTCTTTGACACAGACGGGCAGACCTTCACCGCTGAAGACAGTTTCAGTGCAGTGCTGCCGCGTTTCAATGTTCTTTGGAACATATCAGATGATCTCAACGCCTTCGCCACGGTTTCGAAAGGCCGCCGCTCCCCCGTTGTCCAGCTTGGGGCGACGTTGGATGGAGAAGGCAATGTGGTGCCCGATCTTCAGAATGTTCCGGAAGAAACCGTCTGGAATTACGAGGTCGGCTTCAAATACAATTTTGGCGACGTTTCCGGTTCGCTTGGCGCCTACTATCAGGTCTATGACGGCTTTCAGGTGACCACGATCGATTCCAACGGCATCTCACGCACGGAAAGCGCAGGCACGGCGAGCAATTTTGGCCTTGAAGCAGAGATGATAGTCGCACCGACCGACTGGATCCAATTCTTCGGCAACTTCGGCTACATCGATGGCGGCATTGACGAAAACAACGGCTTCGCACCCGAGTTTTCCGGCGCAAGATTCCGGCTGCAACCTGAGCTGCAAGCGGCCGCCGGGTTCACCATTGACGGTGAAATCGCAGACGGCATTCGTGTCTTTGCGACGCCGAGCATCACCTATCGCAGCCAGATTTTCTTCGAAGTGCCGAACGATCCGGACATCTCTCAGGGCGCAGTTGGGCTGATCAACGCGCGCGCAGGCGTCAGCTTCGCCGATGACACGATCGAGATCGCTGGCTTCATCCGCAACGCAACGGATGAGAACTATCTGCTAGACGCCGGGAACACCGGCGGTGCCTTCGGTATCCCGACCTTCATCCCGGCGGAACCGCGCTTCTTCGGCGTGGAGTTGACCGCGCGCTTCGGCGGCTAAACCAGAGGCAACCGATCCAACGACCTGTGGGGCTGTCGGGAGCGATTCCGGCAGCCCTTTTCATTGCCTGCTGTCGTTTGGACCCGAACGAGTGCAAGCCATGGTGCTTGACTCGATCCTAATATGTAATAATGTAATTACATGATTACCGATTCGGATATGGATCACCTCTTTCAGGCGCTGGCCCATGCCACGCGTCGCGCAATCCTGGATCATCTCCGCGATGAACCTGGCATTCCGGTCGGCAAGCTGGCGAGCAAATTTGATGTCAGCCGCGTTGCGATCATGATGCATCTTGGCGTGCTCGAACGTGCCAACCTGGTCTTGAGCGAGAAAGAGGGCCGGACGCGCAAGCTCTATCTCAATGCGATCCCGATCCAGCAAATCCACGAACGGTGGACCGATCAGTACAGCGAGTATTTCGCCTCGCGTCTGACATCGTTGAAACACGCCGCCGAACGAGTGGCGAAACAGGAGGGCAAACAATGAATTCAACCGCTGCGACCGCTGACAAGGCGATCTACAGAGTCTTTATCGAAGCGCCGATTGAAACCGTCTGGCGCGAGCTCGTGAAAACAGATGAGGTCTTGCCATTCTTCTTCGGATCCGTGTGCAGGTCCACCGGAGAGCTGACGATAGGCGCGCCGATTGCCATGGAAACCACCAACGGCAAATATCGCAGCGTGGTGGGTAAAGTGATCGAGTTTGACCCGCCGCGGCGATACTCGCACACCTTCAAGTTTACAGGTTACGACGATCCTCCGTGCACCGTCACTTATGAGCTGGAATCCGTCAATGGCGGGACAGAGTTTTCGCTCGTCACGACCAACGTGCCCGCCGGAACCAAAACCGAAAAGGGCATGGCCCAAGGTGGCAAGTTCATCGTCGAAACCTTCAAGTCGGTTGTCGAGAACGGCAGGCCCGGGTTCGGCACACGGATGATGCTGGGTGCGATGGGGCTGGCACAGCCATTCACACCCAAGGCCAGCCGTTCGGAAAACTGGTCATTCGACAAGATCAAAGGGATCTGAGGGGAAATCCAATGACTGCTTCACCAGAAGATCATCTCGCCACTATGCTGGCGAATATTCCGGAAAAGACCGGTAAGACCCTGGACCAATGGATCGCGCTGATTGGCAAGAGTGGTCACGAAAAGCACGGCGCTATCCTAAAATTCCTCAAGACGGAACATGGCGTCACACATGGCTTTGCCAATCTGATTGCTGCCAAGTCGCGTGAGACCGGAGGCGACGACGAAGCCGATCTGGTCGGTGCTCAATATGCAGGTCCGAAGGCATCGCTGAAACCCTTGTATGATGAGATCGTGGCCTATGCGGAAACGCTCGGCAGCGATGTCGAGATTGCGCTGAAGAAGGCCAGCGTCAGCCTGCGCCGCAAAAAACAGTTTGCCCTCGTCACCCCTGCAACCAAAAGCCGGATCGACCTGGGACTGGCGCTCAAAGGTGATGCACCTGCTGGAAGGCTAGAAGCGTACAACGCAATGTGCAGCCACCGTGTCCGAATAGAGTCATCGGACGATTTCGACGATGAGGTGAAGGCCTGGGTCGCAGAAGCGTATTCGCGATCGGGCTAAACGCTCAGAGGTGTCCCCAGCCTACCCCTGCCATACTAGCCGAACTCGGCCTTGTACGCGTCCTCGTCTCCGGCTGCGAGCAGCTTCGCCTGTTCGACCCAACGATCGCGGGTGATCCGACCCTTGATCTTCAGATATTGGTCAACCTCGGCCACGTCCGCGTCTGACCACGCAGCGATCTGATCGAACCGCAGCACGCCGAGCGAATGGCACAGATCATTCAGCTTGGGGCCGATTCCCTTGATCCGGGTCAGATCGTCCGGTTCGCCCACTGCCGCTGCGATCCTGGGCCTGGTTCCCCCATCGGCATCATCGCCGCTCGCGGCGGAAGCGGCCGCACCCGCAGCAGACATTGGAGCCACAGGCGTCGTCTCGCGCTCTGGCGTCAATTCCGGAGCCGGCTCAGGCTCGGGCGCCGGCCTGGGTGCTGGCGCAGGTGATGGTGATGGTGCGGGATCAGGATTGGCGGTCGACATATCCGCATCGCCTTTCGCGGTCATTCGCCCCCATATCCACCATGCAGTTGCGATGCCAATAACTAGAGCAAGTATGAAACGCATCGGATTATCCATTATTACCTGAAACATGTGGTCGATCCCCCCGCGCTCAATTCCGCCCCCAGATCACCCAGCCAATGGCAAGGCCGATCAGGAACACGATCATCACATAGAGCCAGCTCTCGATAAGAAGCGACATCTTACTCTCCCCCATCGCCGTTACTCAGCGTGAACTCGATCCGGCGGTTGGCCTCGTTTGCTCCGTCGCCTTCGACAACCGGCTGCGAAGAGCCGAAACCGGTCGCGGTGATCCTAGTCTCGCCCACACCGCGTTCTACCAGCGCCGCCGCGACCGCATCAGCACGAGCCTGACTGACCGACTGATTGATTTCCGAATGACCGGTTGCGTCTGTGTGTCCTCCGATGGAAATAGCCATGCCGGCGCATTCTCCCAACAACTCGGCGATCTGATCCACGATGGCCAGCGAGCTGTTCGGCATGTAGGCGCTGCCTGATCGGAACGTGATGACCTTGTCTTCCAGCAAGTCGTCGACGTCGGTCTGACAATCAACAACTTGCGCCTCGCTTGCGCCTGCTGTTGCATTGACAGCAGCATCAGTGCCTTCGCCGCCCCCGGTTCCATCAGCGCCGTCTGCATTTGCACCACCACTCGCAGAGGTCTCATCAGCCCAACGAACGGCGCTGATCCCGGTAGCCTTGAGCGCGGTTGCCTCTGCCTTTGCCCGTTGGTCCGGATCGGTGATCCCGTCCAACACGGCCACCCGAGAGAGCGGATCGCGTTGCATGGTGAGCGAGACATCATCAAGCCCATTGTCGGCCATCATCGCCTGGCCTCTCGCCTCGAGCTGGTCGATATAGCCAGCGCCACTGAGGGCGTGTGCTCCCCAAGCGAGCAGGCTGGTTCCAGCCGCGCCGACCAGGAATTTTGCGAATCCTGTCATGTCTGATCGCTTCCTCCGGCGAGCAGTTTGCCGAGCTGACCACGCAGGTAAAGGGAATTCTTCGGTCTAACAGATCACGTGGAACTACTGCGCGTCGCAGAGGGTGTCCGGGCGTTTCCTGCCAACGGCGAATGGAAAGCGGGAGCCCGAGATCGTTTGCTATTCGTCGTCCACGCCAAACGCAAAGACACGCGCACCGCCAGCCGTACCATTCAAGCCAGGTCCCGCACCGCCCGAGATTGCAAACACAAAACCGTACTGGCCGTCCTTAAGTGGCTCTTCGATCGTCATCCTGTAAACGCCCGGTGCGACTTGTTCATAAGAAAACGGGATCTGGTCTTTATCCATCACGCCCGTTTTTGCGCCCGCAATGTTCATACTACCAATTCGCGCTTCGCGGCGGCCCTTTTTGCTCTTGAGCTTCATAAGCGACATCTCATTCGGTGACATGAGCGCGGGACCAAATCCGCCCGAGAGCGTGCCGGGAGAATTCCCTGCCGACGAATCCAGATAAAGATAGAAAGTTGGCGTTTCGTCGGGGGAGATGTGGCGAGCTTCTTCGCCCGGGATTACGGCTTTCACACTCGCGCTCGCGAGACCGCCCGTGATTGCATAGCCAAGTATGCCACCGGTCTTGGTCTGAGTCGAAGCGGTTGCATCAATCTTGAGCATACGCGGTTCAACGGACCAATCATCCATCAGATAGACACCGGCGTAGTGCGGCACGAGCGAGTCTGGCGAACTGTCCGACAGCTCTGGAAGCTCGGATGCCTTTTTTACCATTGCGGCGATTACCGGACTCGGTACGCCCTGATCCCGCAGGGCGAGCAGAGTCTCCACATCCGTCTGGTAGTCGCCATCGCCGGTCTCAATTTTTGCAATTACGGCCTCTTCACCAAGGCCCGCCTGCAACAATGCTACGATATCACCATTGCCAAGCGTTTCCGCAAACGCGCTCGTCGATACAGCAAGCGCGCCGATGGCGGCCAGAAAACGAAGCCGAAACATAATTACCCCCTGAAAAACCCAAGTAAATCCCAAAAATCAGGATAGACTCTGAACTCCAAATAGCAATTCCCTTTCGAGCTTCTTATCCTTGCTCCACAAGCGCTACCCCAGCTTATCCTTCAAGATCTGGTTCACCACTTGCGGGTTTGCCTTGCCCTGCATCGCTTTCATCGTCTGACCAACGAAGAAGCCGAACAGTTTGTCCTTGCCGCCGCGATATTGCTCGACCTTGTCCGCATTGTTGGCAAGGATCTCGTCGATGGCGGTTTCGATAGCGCCGGTGTCGCTGACCTGCTTCAAGCCTTCGGTGTCGGCAATCTCTTCCGGATCGCGGCCCGTGGTCAGCACCAGTTCGAAAATCTCCTTGGCCTGACCGCCGGAGATCTCGCTCTTGTCCTGCATGGCAAGGATCTTGGCCTGCGCCTCCGCAGTCGCGTGTGACGGATCAGCCTCATCACCCGCCGCGTTCACAACGCCTGGCGCGACCGAAAGCGCCCAGTTGGCAACCTGCGTCGCGACCTTGGTCTCCGGCTTGCCGGTGGCTGCGGCCGTCGCCGACAACAGTGTTTCGAACCGCGCGAAGGTTTCCACCTCGGCGGTCAGCTCACGGGCGTTGTAAGGCGTCAGGCCCAGCTCGCTCTCATACCGCGTCCGCTTGGCATCGGGGAGTTCGGGCAGACTTGCACGGCAGTCTGCGAGGAAATCGTCTTCCAGAACGAGCGGCAACAGGTCCGGATCGGGGAAATACCGATAATCGTGCGCATCCTCTTTGGAGCGCATTGTGCGCGTCGTGCCGGTAGCCACATCGAACAGGCGCGTTTCCTGATCCACGGTCCCGCCGCCTTCGATCACATCGACTTGGCGATTGGCTTCGAACTCGATCACCTGCATCACGAAGCGGACCGAGTTCACATTTTTGGTTTCGGTCCGCGTGCCCAGTTCATCGCCGACCTTGCGCACGCTCACATTCACGTCGGCGCGCATTGAGCCTTCTTCCATGTTCCCGTCGCAGCTGCCGACATAGCGCAGGATGCTGCGCAGCTTGCGGACATAAGCCCCCGCCTGCCGAGGCGGGAGCCTATCCGGCCTGGAAACGATCTCCATCAGCGCGATGCCGGTGCGGTTCAGATCGACATAGGACATGGTCGGATGCTGATCATGCATCAGCTTGCCGGCATCCTGCTCGACATGAATCCGCTCAATCCCGATCACCTTGTCTTCGGCGATCCCTGCCTTTTCATCGGCCTCAATCGTCAGCGCCCCTTCGCCCACAATCGGGTGGTAGAGCTGGCTGATCTGATAGCCCTGCGGAAGATCGGCGTAGAAGTAATTCTTGCGGTCGAAGCGCGACCATTTGTGAATCTCCGCCTCGATTGCCATCCCGGTGCGCACCGCCTGGCGGATGCATTCCTGATTGGGAACGGGGAGCATCCCGGGCATCGCCGCATCGACCAGGCTGACCTGGGTGTTCGGCTCCGCCCCGAAAGCGGTCGAAGCGCCCGAAAACAGCTTGGCATTGCTGGTCACCTGCGCATGAACCTCAAGGCCGATCACGACCTCCCACTCGCCGGTTGCGCCCTGGATGCGGTAATCACTCATCGTCGTCTTGCTCGTCTTTCGGAAGCTGTTTGCCGCTTTCGCTATCGAAGCGCGCTTCGCCATGGTCAATCGTTTTCGACAGGTACATCACAACCCCGCCAAGCAGCACGAAGCATACAAGGAATATCGTCGCGAACAGCATTATGCGGTCTCCTGCGCGGGCTTGACCGGTTTCGGCCCCGATAGCCATTTGCGCGACAGATCGCGCCCTGGCTTTTCTACCAGATAATAGGAGATGAAGGATGCGATCACCAGCAGCACGAGCATAACAATCGTGATTGCGTCCGCCATCAACGGCGATCCCTGCAACAGGGTGCGCCCATCCTTGTCCACGCTGAGATCCACCAGTCTGGTGATCTGGAGCACTTCGCCCAGCCGCCCCTGCAGGAAAATATGGACCATGTAGATCGAATAGCTGATCAGGCCGAGCTTCTGGAATCCCGACATGCTCAACACTTTGGCGACCACGCCGCGCTGGCTGGCAAGGACAAAGATCATCGCCCCGAACACAAGCGGTGCAACGAAGGTCAGCATCAGTTCTGCAACCGAGACATAGGCCACCGTCAGCGCGAGCGCCGCCAGTTCCCATCCGGTCCCACCGACTCCGCCAAACCGCCGAAATGCGTGATAGGTCAGAACCCCGATGCCAAAGCCGAAGATACAGCGCAGGATTCCGCCATCGAATGTCACATGAAGGTCCTTGGCGTAAGACATCAGGCCAATCGCGGCACCCGCCGCGAGCAGCGCCGCCAGTCCCAGCATGAAACGCTTTGGAACCAGGAACACCAGCGCAAACAGCAGATAGGTCCAGATTTCCGCCGCAATGCTCCAGGCCGGGCCATTCCACCCTGCCCCGCCCGGTATGCCAAAGCTCTGGAGCAGGAAAATGTTCTGGCCGAGCGCCTCAAGACTGCGCGATCCGGTGAAAGGTTCACGCGACACGTATCGCGCGATTGTATCGCCGCCGAAGATCAGCACCATCTCGAGCGCTATAAAGGCGAACAGCACCGCGATGTGCAGCGGGTAAATCCGCCCCATCCGTAGGCCCATGAATTTGCCAACCGAGACCTGCCTGGTTGCGAGACGCTCACCATAGGAATGCGCAATCACAAAACCGCTGAGGACGAAGAAGTAGTCCACGAACAGCCAGCCGTTCTGCACCACGGGCAGCGAGGCAAGATAGCCGTTCGAATTGAAGTGATAGAGCGCAACGAGCAGCGCGCAGATCCCCCGCAATGCATCGAGGACGTCGAAGCGAAGTGCGGCGCCCACGGGCCGCTCGGCTGTCACCACCACTTGTCCGGCGCAGCCTCGAACCCCGCGCGTTGCTGGATCGCAAGACCGGCATCCAGCACGGTCTGTTCGTCAAACGCCTTGCCGACCAATTGCAGGCCGAGTGGCAGGCCATCGGGGTTGAGCGTGGCGGGCACGCTCATCGCAGGCAGGCCAGCCAGCGACGCGGGCACCGCGAACACATCATTGAGATACATCGTCAACGGATCATCGTTGAGCGATCCAAGCGGGAAGCTGGCCGTTGGCGTTGTCGGCGCGAGGATCAGATCACACTCGCCCCAGGCCTGATCGAAATCGCGCGCGACCAAAGTGCGGATCTTCTGCGCCTGATTGTAATAGGCATCGTAGAACCCGGCGCTGAGCACATAGGTGCCGATCAGAATGCGGCGTTTCACCTCATCCCCAAAGCCCGCCGCGCGGGTTTCAGCATACATGTCCTGCAGGCCTGCGCGTTCCCCGTCTTTTTGGCCGGGCATCTCGCGCAAGCCATAACGCACGCCGTCATAGCGAGCGAGGTTTGAAGACGCTTCGGCAGGGGCGATGATGTAGTAGGCAGGCAGCGCGTATTTGGTGTGCGGCAGCGAGACATCGACGATTTCAGCGCCTGCATCCTTCAGCCATGCTTTGCCCTGTTCCCAACTGTCGAGGATCGCATCGTCAGTGCCGTCCATCCGGTATTCCCTAGGAATTCCTACTTTTTTGCCGCTCAGGTCTGCGGACAAGGCAGCTTCCCAGTCGGGCACATCCATCTGCAGCGAAGTCGCGTCTTTCGGGTCGAACCCGGCCATCACTTCGAGCATGATCGCGCAATCTTCAACCGAGCGCGCCATTGGCCCGGCCTGATCGAGCGAACTGGCGAACGCCACCACGCCCCAGCGCGAACAGCGGCCATAGGTCGGCTTGATACCGCAAATTCCGGTGAAGGCGGCAGGCTGGCGGATCGATCCGCCCGTGTCGGTGCCCGTTGCGGCAGGCGCGATACGCGCAGCAACAGCGCTGGACGAACCGCCTGATGAGCCGCCGGGCGACATCGCTGCATTGGTGCCGGACTTTTGCCAGGGAGAACTGACATTGCCGAAGAAGCTGGTTTCGTTCGAGCTGCCCATCGCGAACTGATCGAGGTTCAGCTTGCCCAGCATGCCCGCGCCCGCATCCCACAGGTTTTGCGAAACCGTGCTTTCGTATTGTGGCTGGAACCCTTCGAGGATGTGACTCGCCGCAGTGGTTTGTGTGCCATGCGTGGCGAACAGATCCTTCATCCCGATCGGGACGCCAGCCATCTTGCCCAGTTCGCCGCCATTGGCGCGCGCCTTGTCAGTCGCATCCGCAGCAGCGAGCGCATGGTCCGGCGTGGTCACAATAAAAGCGTTGAGCTCCGCTGCTTCGGCCACAGCCGCATTGAACGCTTCGGCCACTTCGCGCGCAGAAAATTCGCCGCCAGCCACTCCGTCGCGGATCTGCTTGACGCCCAGATCAGTAAGATTGCCCATCACTCGATCACCTTCGGCACGCCGAAAAATCCGTGCTCGGCAGCCGGTGCATTGGCGAGCACTTCGTCACGCTTGCCGCCCGCCGTCTTCGGATCGGCATCGACGACATCCGCGCGCAGGCGCAAAGTGTTCGGGATCACAGCGCTCATCGGCTCGACTTCGGACGTGTTGACTTCGCCGAGCTGCTCGACCCATTCGAGGATATTGTTGAGCTCGGGCGCCATCCGCTCAAGCTCTTCATCATTCATCTTGATCCGTGCCAGAGAGGCAATCTTGGCAACGGTATCCTTATCGACTGACATTGGTGCCGGTCCTTCAAAGGTGAGTGGGTTGCTATTGTTGCGGCGCGGCGGGCTGCTCTTGCGGAGCGCCATCTGGGCCGCCCTGCGGTCCGCCAGGGCCTCCCGGGCCCATGCCGATTGCCTGCTGAAGGATACCCAGCCTGCGATCGAATTCATCGCGGGTCATGAAATCGACCACTTCGAGATCAAAGATCAGATCGGCATTTGGCGGGATCACAGCTTCGCCAGTTTGCGGATTGACGCTTCCTTCTTCGCCATATGCCTGATCGGAAGGGATGTAGATTTCATATTCGCCACCCTTTTTGACCTGCTGCAATGCCTGGAAGAATCCGGGAATGGTCGCTCCTTCTTCGACCGGGAAAGGCGTTCCATCCGGGAAGAGGTCTGCAACCGGCAGTTCCATTTCCTGATGCTGGTCAAACACCTCACCGGTATCCGCCAGCTTGCCAGTGTATTTCACAAACACCATGTCGCCGATGCCGGGGTTTTCACCTTCACCCGCCGCCAGCGTATCGACGCTCAACCCCTTTGGAATTGCAGCCCAGGCCAGACCGGCACCAATCAGAGCGGCGATGATCACGCCAAGCCAGAGCTTGGTCAGCGAACCCTTGGCAACGGGCTGGATAGGAACTCGTGTAATCTCGGTCATTTCTGGTCCTGAATGTACGAAGGGCGCGGAAGTTTTACTCCCGCGCCCTTTGGCGTAACCCTGCCCCCACTGCAAGCGGGGCGAGCAATATTCTGCATCCCGGCTTACTTGATGCCGTCGCGCTCCATCCGCTTACGCTCAAGCTTGCGCGCACGGCGCACAGCAGCGGCTTTTTCACGAGCGCGCTTCTCGCTCGGCTTTTCATAGTGGCGACGCAGCTTCATTTCGCGATACACACCTTCGCGCTGCAGCTTCTTCTTGAGCGCGCGGAGGGCCTGATCGACATTGTTATCGCGAACCATGATTTGCATAAACTTGACTTACCTCATTCCAACAGTCTGGCGCCCGCGAAAAGCGCGGGATTGCGCCAAAATTTACAGCTAAACAGGCGCGAAACACCAAAGGAGTCGCGCTCTCACGGGTCCCGTTACCGCCGAATCAGGAAAAACGCAAGGCTTTGCACCGCTATGCAGCGCGGGATCGCCCCGCTAAGAGGCGCTGCAAATGTCTTACACCCTTTCATCCATCACAGCATCCGGGATTGTCGCAGCGGGCGGCGCATTGGGCGCAGTCGGGCGCTATCAGCTTGGTAGAGGCGTCACCCATTGGTTTGGCGCACAGAGCATCTCGACGTTTCCCTGGGCGACTCTCACCGCGAATATCATCGGCAGCCTGGCGATGGGCCTGCTGTTCGGTTGGCTTGCCCGGCATGGCGGCGCGAGCGAGACCGCCCGCCTGTTCTTCGGCGTCGGCCTGCTTGGCGGGTTTACCACTTTCAGCGCGTTCAGCCTGGAAATGCTGCTGCTGATCGAGCGCGGTTCGATTGGGCTGGCCATGGCCTACGCCACCCTTTCGGTATTGGCGGGACTTGCCGCGCTCTATCTGGGGCTCAGCCTGATCCGGGTGGCAACATGACCGAACGCCCCGACAGCAATGTTCGCCAGTTTACCGTCACCCAGGACGATGATGGCATCCGGCTCGATCGCTGGTTCAAACGCAATCTGCCGCAGGTTGGCTTCGCCACCGTCTCCCGTTGGGCGCGAACCGGGCAATTGCGGGTCGATGGCAAGCGCGCCAAACCCGAAGATCGCCTGGCAGAGGGACAAGTGCTGCGCGTCCCGCCCGGCGGCGAAGCACGCAGCGGAGGCAAGGGTCCGCGCAAGCGCCGTGAATTGACTCCCGACGATATCAGCCAGGCCCGCGACATGGTGATCCGGGAGACCAAGACCGCGATTGTGCTCAACAAGCCTCCCGGTCTCGCGACGCAGGGGGGCAGCAAGACGACGCGCCATGTCGATGGCCTGCTCGATGCCTTTGTGGAGGATGACGAGACACCGCGACCACGCCTTGTCCACCGGCTGGACAAGGACACCAGTGGCGTACTCCTGGTCGCGAAAACACCGGGCAGCGCGGCCAGCTATTCCAGGCGTTTCTCCGGTCGCACGGCAAAAAAGATCTATTGGGCGCTGGTTGTCGGCCTGCCCGAGGTGAAGCAAGGCACGATCGACGCACCGCTTGCCAAGCAGCCAGGCACTGGCGGCGAGAAAATGCATGTCGATGAGGAAAACGGCCAGCCCGCCAAAACACGTTACCGCGTGATCGAGCGCGCCGGACACCGCGCCGCATGGGTCGAACTGGAACCGCTGACCGGACGCACACACCAGCTGCGCGTGCATATGGCCGCCATCGGCCATCCGATTGTCGGCGACGGAAAATATGGCGGGCAGGATGCCTTCCTGACCGGCACGATCAGTCGCAAGATGCACTTGCATGCCCGGCGTCTCATCATCGCCGAGCCGGGCCGCGGGACCACAGGCGGCAAGGATACCGGGGGCGGCAAACTGGATGTAACGGCGGACCTGCCCGAACACTTCGCCGCCAGCATGGAAGCATTGGGGTTCGAGACCTCGCTCAGCGATGCTTCGCCGATGCGCGATGAGGCGCCAGAGCGAACACCGGCAGAAAAGAAACAGGCCGCGCGCAAATATGCCAAGCAATATCGCAAGGAACGTCGCGGTGAGCGGCGGACACGAGCGACTTCGGCTGAAACGTCAAGGCGCAAAACCAAAGCTGCTGGCAAGCCGCGCGGTAAGCCCGGCGGAGGCAAGCCCAAAGGCGGGCGCAAATGACCAGACTCGCCGTGTTCGATTGCGATGGGACACTGGTCGATGGCCAGGCCGATATCTGCGACACGATGGAACAGGCATTTGCGCGCGCGCGGCTCGACGCGCCTGATCGCAATCAGGTGCGCCGGATTGTCGGGCTGAGCCTGCCCGTTGCGATCCGCCATCTGGCCCCTGATCTTGAGGACACTCAAGTCAGCGAAGTTCGCTGACTTGAG
>JBCAXQ010000049.1:0-14104 GCA_038534015.1 Pseudomonadota bacterium
GAGTGTCCACCTGCCCGCCAGCATCGTTGATATAGTATTCACGGACCACGTCATAACCCGCAAACTGCAGCAGACTCGACAGCGCATCGCCAACGACTGCTCCCCGGCAATGGCCCATATGCATCGGGCCGGTCGGGTTGGCCGAAACGTATTCGACGTTCACCGTGGTCCCCGCGCCCATGCTTGACCGACCATAATCACCGTCTTTTGCGACGATAGCCTCAAGCTCAGATAGCCAGGCGGTCGGATCAAGGCGCAGGTTTATAAACCCCGGGCCAGCGATCTCGGCACTGGAAACTGTTGTGTCTGCTTCGATTTTGGTAGCGATTTTCTCGGCCAAGACGCGTGGATTGGTCTTCGCAGACTTGGCCAGAACCATGGCCGCATTCGTCGCCAGGTCACCATGCGCCGGATCGCGAGGTGGCTCGACCGTAACATTATGAAAGGTGACGCCTTCCGGCAGCCCACCTTCGCTTACAAGATCATGCAAAACAGCATGAATTTTGGCCGCATAGGCGGCGTAAAGGGTTTGTTCGTCAGACATGTGCTCTTCCATCGGCTGATATCCCAGCCAAAAAGGGAGTTAGCGTGTGGCGTTGTACGCCAATTGCTCTTGGGTCAGTTGGAAGCCAATCAGCATCTCGAAACGAGTCCGAGCGATTGCCGCTTTGACTTCGGGCGCCGCGAGCGGATCAAGCGCAGCGTCTACATCGCCTGCTCTTCGTCGCCGCGTTATTCGTTCGCGAATATCAGCTGGAAGTGAGGCGGCAGCGCGATCCACGAAAGAACCGGCGCGGCTGCTGGCTTCTGCCCGTTCCTGACCATCGGCAAAGTTCAGCGTGACCTGGCCAACGCGCTTGGAGACAACTGCGCTTCCGCCTTGCAGCACGGTTACAAAATACGGCAACGTAACAGTCCTAGCGCCGCGGACATCGTTGCGGCGAGCCACCACATTGAAAGACGCTTCGCTGTACACTTTGTCGCTCGTATCGTCACAGGTTGATCGCAGATTGGTGATCGCTGCAGTCATATCGAGATTCGCGACAGTCGGCGCCCCTGCCGTTCGGAATGTCGTCACATCACCAGTATAATCTGGAACCCCTACCGACGGGCAAGCCGACAGCACAGCTGTGATACCAACACCCTGATCAACCACCAACTCCCCTTCTCGGGCGCAGCCGGCGAGCGCAGCGGCAAGAGCAATTGCGGAAGCAATACGGGTGCGAAACAACATGAAACTGATCGTCCTCATTCTTCAATCCTGTGCGTCCAGGGGCCGCACGACCAGCGAACGACTGGCTTGCAAGACGCCCTAGCGGCGGACGGATCAAAGCGCTAGAGGGAGCTATATGAACGCTCCCTTTCAAGAGACCAATACCGGCCCGTCTGGCGTGATACCGCCGCTCGACCTTTTGATCGCTGCACCGCGCGGCTTTTGCGCCGGTGTCGATCGTGCCATCGAAATCGTAGAAAAGTCGCTCGAGAGGTACGGTGCGCCGGTCTATGTCCGACATGAGATCGTCCACAACAAGTTTGTGGTTGAAGGTCTGAAAGCGAAAGGGGCCATTTTCGTTGAGGAGCTCGACGAAGTGCCAGACGATGCGCCTGTCGTGTTCAGCGCTCACGGCGTCCCCAAATCGGTTCCCGCCGAGGCAGAGCGACGCAAGATGATCTATCTCGATGCAACTTGCCCGCTCGTTTCAAAGGTTCATCGCCAGGCAGAACGGCAAATCCAGAAAGACCGGCACATTATCTTTGTCGGCCACGCCGGTCACCCGGAAGTCGTGGGCACCATGGGGCAGGTCGAACCGCACCAGATGACTTTGGTCGAAACGGTCGAAGATGTGGAGATGCTTCCATTCGGAGAAGAAGATCCACTTGCCTATCTCACTCAGACCACCCTTTCGGTGGACGATACCCATGATATCATTGAAGCGCTTGAAACCCGCTTTCCCCAAATCCGCGGTCCCAAGGCCGAGGACATCTGTTACGCCACGTCCAACCGCCAGGCGGCGGTCAAACAGATTGCCGAACAGTGCCAGCTACTGCTGGTGATTGGCGCCCCCAATTCCTCCAATTCCTTGCGACTCGTTGAAGTGGCCGAGCGGCTGGGCACGACGTCCAAGCTGATCCAGCGCGCTGATGAAATCGATCCGGCCTGGCTCGATGGAGTGGAAACCCTGGGACTGACAGCTGGTGCGTCCGCACCGGAAGTGCTCGTTCGCGAAGTCGTCAAAGAGATCGGCAAATGGCGCGAAATCCGCGAACAGACTGTAACCGCAGCGGAAGAAAAGATGATCTTCAAGCTGCCACGCGAGCTCACCGAGTAAGCCCACCGGAGCTATGGCGGTTTACACCCACCTCGGTGCGGAAGACCTGGCGAAGCTGATCGCGCACTATGACGTTGGCGAACTTGTTTCGGCAAAAGGCATAGCAGAGGGTGTGTCCAATTCGAACTGGCTGATCGAAACGACCGGCAACAACAATGGCCCGACCCGCTTCATTCTTACCATGTACGAGCGGCGCATAGAGCTTGGCGATTTGCCGTACTTCCTTGGCCTGCTGGATCATCTCGCAGCGCGCGATTGCCCTGTGCCGCGCACTATCCATGACAGAGACGGTGCTGCGTTTCGCATGGTGGATGGCAAGGCCGTGGCGCTGATTGAATTTCTGCCCGGCGTTTCGCCAACTGAACCCACGCCAGAGCAAGCGCGTGCCGTGGGCCGCGCTTTGGCCCAGTTGCATCTGGCCAGCAACGATTTTGAGCTCTCACGCACAAACACGCTGAGTTTCCCGGATAATCTGGCTGTGCTGAAAGGGTGCGGCGCTGAAGCGCTTGGGTCCATCCACCCAGATCTGCCTGCCATTCTGGAATCGGCTGAGGCAGCGGCGGCGATCGATTTGTCCAACCTTGAACGTACCAATGTCCATGCTGACCTGTTCCCGGACAATGTGCTGATGTTGGGAGGCAAAGTGACGGGGATGATCGATTTCTACTTCGCCTGCACGGATACGATGGCACTGGATCTGGCAACCACCCATGCTGCGTGGTGTTTTGGCCCGGACAATTCGTTCAATCCCGAGCTCGGCAACGCGCTTGTTCGAGGTTATGAAAGCCTGCGTCCGATCCCAAGTGCCGAGCGTGCGCTGCTGCCCGAAATTGCAAAAGGGGCCTGCATTCGCTTTGTCGCCAGCCGCGCCGAAGATTGGCTAGAGACGCCCGACGACGCGCTGGTGACCAGAAAGGATCCGATGCAATTCGTCTCGCGATGGTACTTTTACGATAAAGCGGGCCCAAGTGTATTTGCGTAGGACCCGAAATCAGGCACATAGGCCGAGATGAAAAAGGTCGAAATCTTTACGGATGGCGCGTGCAAGGGCAATCCTGGCCCGGGCGGCTGGGGCGTATTGCTGCGGATGGGAAAGCACGAGAAAGAGCTTTCTGGCGGCGAGACTGACACGACCAACAACCGGATGGAGCTGACCGCTGCAATCCAGGGGCTGTCGGCCCTGATCGAACCGTGCGCTGTCGATCTCTATTCCGACAGCAAGTATGTGCTCGACGGCATGACCAAATGGGTCGAGGGTTGGCAGCGCAGGGGCTGGATCAATGCCAGCAAGAAGCCCGTTCGCAACGCCGATCTATGGCACGAATTGATCGATGTTGCGGCCAAGCATGAAGTGGAGTGGCACTGGGTAAAGGGCCATGATGGCCATCCTGAGAATGAGCGTGCGGACCGTCTCGCCAGTGATGCAGCGGATACCATTGCCGCGGCCGAAGAGGACGCCTGACCGACACAAACGAAACGGGCGCACCCCGCGAAGGGTACGCCCGCCAGAAACTTAGAGAAACAGCCAGCAGCTAGCTGTTGTCTTCGACCGGAGCGCCAGGGCCGTTTTTCTGGATCGAGGCGATCGCGTTCTTAGCGCTATCCTTGCTTGTATAGCCTTCGGTCGAGAACATGATTTCCGAATTGTATTTGAAGCGAACCCGGAATTCACCCTTCTTGTCTTTATAGATTTCAAACTTGTGAGCCATCAGTTTCCTCCCTTAAGTTGGTCAAAACAGTGTTGAATTTCCGCAGCACATTACAGATCGCTGCAAGCTTGGCTAGCTGTTCTCTTGGACGAATTCCTAACCAAGCCGCCGAGGCGAATAAACGCAGCGATCAATATCACGAGTGAACGAATCCGGCTCCAGCTCAAGCAGTTCCTGCGCGGCCAGTTTCGCGGCCGCAGGAGCAGTCTGAATGCCAAAGCCGCCCTGCCCGGCAAACCAATAAAACTGCGCTTGCCTGGGATCGTGGCCGTAAACGGGCAAGCGATCCGGGGCAAAACTTCGCAGGCCGGCCCAACGCCGTTCGACATGCTCAATCGGCCAATCAGTGGCATTCGCAAACCGATCGATAGCAAGCGCCACATCAATTTCCTCAGGCGCCGCATCGCATGGCTCAGACGGGATTTCATCATGAGGGCTGAGCCACAGTCGGCCGCTTTCCGATTTGAAGTAGAACCCGCCATTGATATCGAGCACCAATGGCAAGTCTTCCGGTGCCGCTGGTGCGACTCTCAATTGGGCCACAGTGCGGCGTTTCGGAGCAATGCCTAGAGCGGCCGCGCCCGCCAATTGTGCGACCGGATCGGCCCACGCACCCGCCGCATTGACGAGCGTGTTGGCAAAAAAAGATTCTCCTGCTTCCGTCTCCAGTTTCCAGGCACCCGCATCTAGGTTCGCCACTGTCAGTCTTGCGCGGCAGTGCAAGTCTGCGCCGCCCTGCTTTAGCGTTTTGAGATAATGCTGGTGCAATCCGGCGACATCGATATCCGCACACGCCGGTTCCCAGATTGCGTCCTGCCAATCCTCCCGCAGCTGGGGCACCTTTGACGCAAGCGCAGGACGGTTCAGCCGTTCGATCGTAACCCCGGTCCCCGCGAAACGATCAACGAAGCGATCCATTTCCAGCTTGTCTTCGAGACGTCCGACATAGAGTGCGCCGCGCTGCCGCAGGAATCCGTGCTCGCGCAAATACGGTCCTGATCCAAGCGTCAGCGGGACAATTTCGGGCCCGCCATAGCATTCTTCCCAGAATGCCGCCGACCGTCCAGTCGAATGATAGCCGGGCGCATCTTCCGCTTCGAGCACGACCACGCTGGCAAAGGGGGACAGTTCTGCGGCCAGACTGGCACCTGCCATCCCGGCGCCAACAATAGCGAAGTCATAAACCGTATGGGACATGACGCGCTATTCCGCCGGTGCCACCCGATCGAGAAAGCGCTTGATCTCTCCCATCACCCGATCCCGAACGCCATCGATCTCGCGAAGGATTTCATGATGGGCTTCCTCTCCAAACTCAACCAGTTCACCCTTTGGCAAACGCCGCACTGCGCGCACATTGGCTTCGTGGCTCACCAGTTTGTCATTGCTGGTCGAAAGAATCTGCACAGGAATCTGGACCTGCTCCATGGCACCAGGGGCTTCAAGAACTTTGATCGAAGCATAGGCACGCTCAACCCAGCCCCAACTGCCCGGGCCCATGACCAATTCGGGTCGGTTGTCGCGCCACCACTGCTCGTCTTCATAGCGGTTGTCATCATGAGTGAGCAGATTGCGCCGCCGCGCAGGCATCTCTCCGGGTTTTTCGCTCCACTTCCACGCCGGTCGCGCCTTATCGCCAACCGTCGCCATGCTCTTTGCAGCCATGTGGAGGAAACGGAGCGGAAGCGGCGGTCCGGCCATACCCAGCATTGGTGCGCTGAGGACAACGGCATCGGGATCAACCTGATGCTCTATAACTGCGCGCAGTACAATATGCCCGCCCATTGAATGCGCAGCCAGAATATGCGGGCCGGGCATCGTCGCCTTCCAGGACTCCCAGAAAAAGGACAGATCCCCAATCCAGGTGGCGAAATCGTCTATGTGGCCTGTGGTATCATCATTGCCGAGCCGGCCCGAACCACCCTGCCCGCGCCAGTCGGCTGCCGTCACCCGCCAACCGTCTCGATGCCATTCCTCCAGGCTTTCGAGGTACTTTTCGTAGTGGTCCCCACGTCCCGGAAAGAACAGTATCGATCCGCGTGGATGCAAATCCTGCTTCACCGCGCCAGGCCAATCGATCCTGCGGATTTCATGCCCATCGGCAGCAAACCACGTGCTCTCAATTGCGTCCTTGGGGATGGAGCGACGATCTATCATCTTGCCCGTCTCAGCCAAAGCTTCACTGACGTTACTAATTTGAAGCCTCCGGTGTTGGTTACTTTTTGGTAAGCCATGACCTGTAGCACCGCCATCAAGAAGGACCGAACGGATACTCCGGACGGCAACCTCTTGGGGGCCAAATGTTTAGTCAGACACTTTACTACGGGCTGCTGATTGCCTTGGCAATTGCGCTGGTCTTTGCCGCCTTCACCGATATTCGGCGGCGGCAGATCGACAATTGGCTCAATCTGGCGATCGTGGTTGCTGCACCACTTTTCTGGTGGTCGAGCGGCATGGCGTTCTGGCCTGACGTTGCGATCCAGTTCGGGTTTGCCGTCGGCGTGTGTGTTGTGCTGATGGGTTTGTATGCTCTCGGCGTGATGGGCGGAGGCGATCTCAAACTGCTGACCGCGCTGGCGCTGTGGCTCAGCCCGATGGCTTTCCTCGACCTGCTGATCATCATGGCAATTGTTGGCGGTGGGCTCGCGATGATGTTCCTTATCCGCAAGATCATGATGCGGATCAAATCCAAGGAGCAAGTGAAACTCCCCTACGGCGTTGCAATCGCCACCGGGGGGCTTTGGGTGCTTTCAACCACATATTTCCCGCACGACGCCATCGCGGCAGTCGCGCCATGAACCTGATTTTAACCGTTCGCGGCGTAAGCCACGCAACCATACCTGCCCGCTAACCAACTGGGCTGAAACGAAGGGGGCTTAAGAGCCATGGACCGGAAGAAGCTTGTATTGCTGCTTGGAGCGCTGATCATTGCGGTCGGCACTGCTTTCGCTGCACGGAGCATGTTGGCTGGGGGCAATGGAAGCCCGCAAGCCGAAGCGGCTGTTAAGCCTAAGGGACCCAAAGTGCTGGTCGCGCAGCGTGCGCTGCCAACCGGTACAATCATCACTGCCGATGCCATGAGCTATCAGCAGTGGCCGGAAGAGCTGGTTCAGGACGCCTACTTTATTGATGGCGAATCTGACATTTCGCAGCTTCTTGGCACTGTGGTCCGCCACCCGATTACTGCAGGCGAGCCTGTGACCCAAGGGTCTCTCGTTAGCCCGGGTGACCGTGGATTCCTCGCTGCGGCGCTCGGCCCAGGCATGCGCGCTGTGACCGTTCCGGTCTCCGCACGCACCGGTGTTGCCGGCTTTGTCTTCCCGGGTGACCGCGTGGACATCATCTTGACGCAAAGCGTGAGCGGCGATGGCCGTGCGCTTAAAGCCGCTGAGACTGTCCTTCGCAATCTGCGCGTGCTGGCGACAGACCAGCGCACGACGTCGAAGACCAATGAGAAGGGCAAAACCCGCGTTCAGGCATTCCGCAGTGTGACTCTTGAAGTGACACCGAAGCTTGCCGAAAAGATCGCTGTTGCCCAGACGATCGGCAAACTCAGCCTAGTCCTGCGGTCAATTGCAGACAACCAGGCCGAGCTGGAACGTGCCATTGCATCGGGTGATTTTGTGATCCCTGAGGATGCGACGCCTGAAGAAGAAGAGAACCTGATCCGTACGGCGATGAACCGTCCGATCGACAAGGGCACCACTTTCTCCACAGGCGGCGATGTCTCGCGCTTCCAGCGTTCGACCGTTCCGCCAAATCCTGAAGAGAAGCGTGAAGCCAGGAAAACTGCCCGCGCCGAACGTCAGGCCGCAAAGGGTGGAACTGTGACCGCCGCTGGCAACTTCACGCCGGGACCGCAAGTGCGCGTAACACGCGGCAAGGCCACGAGCACGGTCAATGTCGGTGGAGCACGCCGGAGCGCTAATCAGCTTCTTCAGGGTCAATCCAACAACGTCCGTGAAGCGGGCCAGACAGTGCCGGCTGCCGGCGCCGTGCTGATCCGCTGAAGGGACTGACAATGTCGATCCGGACAAAATCTTGCGACGCCGCTTGCGCGGTAACAGGGACCAAAACTGGGGGCTCCAAAATGAAACGCCTACCTATTGCTAAAGCGCTGTTGGCCAGTCTGGCCATGGCACCGCTCGCGGCGACGCCGACAGCCACTGTCAGCGCGCAGGAGAGCCTAAGCCCGACCGACAAAGTCGTGCTTTCAATCGGACGCGGCAAGCTGATCAGCGTGCCAGGATCGATGGCTGATGTCTTCATCGCCAACGATTCGATTGCCGACGTACAGGTCAAGTCACAGAGCCAGCTCTATGTCTTCGGCCGTTCGGGCGGCGAGACCACGATCTATGCCAGCGACGCCGCTGGACGGGTGATTTGGTCGGCAAACGTGCGCGTCGGTTCTAACATCGACAGCCTCGATCAGATGCTTGCTCTGGCCATGCCAGAAGCCAAGATTGGTGTGGCGACGATGGGATCGAACGCAGTTCTGTTGACCGGAACCGTCGCAGCTCCAGAAGACGCTGCCGAGGCGGAACGCCTGGTTCAGGCCTTCCTTGGCGGGAACGCCAATGTGATCTCGCGCCTCAAGACGGCCACACCGCTGCAGGTCAACCTCAAGGTGACATTCGCAGAGGTTAGCCGTACGCTCGTCCGCTCGATCGGCGGCAGCCTTTCTACGTATGATTTCTCAACCGGTGGTTTCCGCGGCGCACTTGGCTCTGGCCGACAGCTCGGCACCGGCAATTTCCGCCTCGATGGCCCGCTTGCGGTTGGCAATGGGGTACAGAATCCCGGCCTGTTTGTTCCGCAGGTGGACGCAAACGGCAACTTCGTGGTTGACGCGAATGGTGTGATCCAGACCGAGACCATCACTGGTCCAGGCCTCAACACCAATGGCGGCACAACGCTGGGTGGCCTTGGGCGCCTGTTCGGCCTCGATGTGCTCGGTGCGCTCGACCTTGCTGAGCAGGTCGGCCTCGTGACCACGCTGTCCGAACCAAACCTCACTGCTCTTTCGGGTGAAACCGCCAGCTTCCTTGCCGGTGGCGAATTCCCGATCCCGATCAGCGAGGGCCTTGGCTCGGTCTCGGTTCAGTACCGCGATTTCGGTGTCAGTCTCGAATACACGCCTACCGTGCTTTCGAACGGCCGCATTTCACTGCGTGTCAGCCCCGAAGTTTCGGAGCTTTCCAGCGCAGGGTCGGTTCAGCTGAACGGGTTCGAGATCCCGGGCCTGACCATCCGCCGCACTGAAACGACTGTCGAGCTTGGCTCAGGCCAAAGCTTCATGATCGCCGGATTGATGAGCAACAACTCGCAAAACTCGCTCGATCGGGCTCCGGGACTTGGCGATATGCCAATCCTTGGCAACCTGTTCCGTTCGCGATCCTATCGCCGCGGAGACACCGAGCTCGTAATCATCGTAACGCCGTATCTGGTCAAGCCAGTGAGCGCCGGCGAAATCAGTCTGCCAACCGACGGTTACCATGCGGCTTCAGAAGCGGCTCAGTTCCTGGGTTACCAGCAACACGCTGGTCAAAATGGGGAAAAGCGCCCCGGTCCGACCGCTGCAGATGGTGCCGCACCGCCTCCGGGCGTCAGCCTTGGCCCAGACGGCAACATTCCGGGTTCCACCCCGGATGAGCCCAAGCGTGCCGAAAAGGAAGACCGAGCCAAGAACCGCAAAAAAGACGAGCGCAGTGCCAATTCGGCAGCGCCCGGCTTCAGCCTCTAAGTGAGAAAGGTGATTACGATGCCTATTGCAAAACACAGCAAACTGGCGGGCGCAGTTGCCGTCTCGCTCGGTTTGACCCTCGCCGGTTGCGGCGGGGTGCCGACCAACACCAGCCTCTACAGCATCAAGCAGCCGGTGGTAGAGCGCACGAATTTTGCCCTTGATGTCCAGACCGATCGAAGCGGCCTGACCGTTTCGGAACAGCAACGAGTTGATGGCTGGTTTGAATCGATGGACCTTTCGTACGGTGATCGCATTTCGATCGACGACCCTTCGAACAGCCCTGCTTTCAAGGAAGCGGTTGAGAAACTCGCCGGTCGTTATGGCCTGCTGGTGACTGACACCGCGCCGACCACTGAAGGCTTTCTCCAGCCAGGCGAAGCGCGGATCGTGATCACACGTTCCGACGCGCACGTCCCGGGCTGTCCGGACTGGTCGGAAAAGTCCGACACGAATTATCTCAATGGTACGGCTGATGGATACGGTTGCGCCGTCAACAGCAACCTGGCGGCCATGGTCGCCGATCCGGAAGATCTCATTGAAGGGAAAGCCGACACATCGGAGGTCCCGCTCGATACAGCAGTGAAAGCCGTTAACGCTTACCGCAACGGCAATGGTGGAGGGAACTGATCCATGAACGCGCCCTGGAAATCTGGACTGCCTGGCAATCGCGATCCGTTCGCCGCCTATATTTGCGATGACAACGCTCTGGACGTGCTGCGTCCCGTAATAATCGAGATGGGCTGGCAACCGGAAAAGTGCAACAAAGGCGGCCTGCGCAATGCGATCCAATCGCTTTCTGTAAGCGCCAGCCCTGCCATTCTCGTCGTCGACCTGTCGGAAAGCGGCGATCCGCTGAACGATATCAACGCTCTGGCAGAGGTTTGCGAACCGGGAACGGTCGTGATCGCCATGGGTCAGGTCAACGATGTTCGGCTTTACCGCGATCTGCTTTCCAGCGGGATTCACGATTATTTGCTCAAGCCGCTTTCGGCTCAGCAAGTGCATGACGCCCTGAATCAGGCGATCGCCGTCTTCACCGCGCCCAAAGCCGGCGAAGGTGAAGTCGTCAAGCGTCACATCTCGACCGCGGTGGTCGGAACCCGTGGCGGCGTAGGTGCCTCAACAATCGCGACATCTTTGGCATGGCTGTTCAGCGATGAACACAGTTCGCCAACGGCGTTGCTCGATCTGGATGTCCATTTCGGTACGGGTGCTCTTGCACTGGACCTGGAGCCAGGCCGTGGATTGACCGATGCAATCGACAATCCCAGCCGGATTGATGGCCTCTTCATCGAACGCGCCATGATCCGCGCCAATGATAACCTGTCGATCCTTTCGGCAGAGGCACCAATCAACCAACCGTTGATGACGGACGGTTCGGCATTCGTGCAACTGGAGGAAGAGTTCCGCCAGGCGTTCGAGATGACCGTGATCGATCTGCCACGCAACATGCTGATCAACTTCCCGCATCTTTTGGCCGACGTGAATCTCGTCGTGCTGACATGCGAACTGACGCTGGCTTCGGCACGCGACACGATCCGCA
The DNA here is from genome assembly GCA_038534015.1 of Pseudomonadota bacterium. Lineage (GTDB taxonomy): Bacteria > Pseudomonadota > Alphaproteobacteria > Sphingomonadales > Sphingomonadaceae > Erythrobacter. Next base: position 11,326 of record JBCAXQ010000049.1, read on the forward strand.
TTCTGTCGTGGTTGAAGACCAATGCCGCCCACGCCCACCCGATGGTCGTTGCGAACAAGGTCCAGCCAAACGTGGCAGAGATCAGCAAAGCCGATTTCGAAGCATCCATTGAACGCAAGATTGATTTTGTGGTCCCTTATGATGCGAAAGCGGCTGCAAACGCAGCCAAGCTTGGCCAGGTGTTTGTCGATGCAAATCGCTCGAGCAAGTCGGCTGGCGTCATCAAGCAGATCAGCGAACGCATCATGGGTGCGAGCGAAGAAGATCTGGCCGAAGTGACCGAAGAGAAGAAGTCGCTGCTGGGTGGCTTTGATCTGAAGTCGCTGCTGCCGAAGAAGGACAAAGCCGCAGCAGAACCGGCCGAGTAAATGGTGATCGGGTGCGGCTGACCTGGCCGTGCCCGTCGCTTCCCGGCCCATTCTGCCATCATTGGCTGAGATACGAGAAAGACAGGACGTGAACGCATGAGTATGCTCGAAACCCTGATGATCACAGGCGGCATTTTTATGCTGCTGGTGGTTGGCTATCTCATCGCCACTGGTTCCGGCGCAAACAAGTCGCGCCAGCGCCGGCTTGAATCCCTGCGCTACCGCCACTCACAAAGCACCGATGCAAAGGTCGAATCGCAGTTCAAGAAAGCGATCGCCGCACGCAAGCCGAAGACGCACAAAGTCGCCGGTGCCGGATCGCGTCTCGATGCCCTCGAGGTGCGGCTCGACCGCTCTGGCAAGGGCTGGAATGTGATGCAGTACATCTACGCTTCGGTCGGCCTCGCGATCGCCGTTGCGGTGCTCGTGTACCTTCAGAGCGGCGCGTTGCTGCTTTCGTTGGGTATCGGGCTATTTATCGGTGCCGGTCTGCCGCACCTTGTCGTCGGTTTTCTGATCAAGGGCCGCACCAACGCCTTCAACACAAAGTTTCCTGATGCCATCGAGCTTCTCGTTCGTGGCCTGCGTTCAGGCCTCCCTGTCACCGAAACACTCGCGGTGGTTGCCGAAGAAGTTCCAGGGCCGGTGGGCGAAGAATTCAAAAGCATTGTCGAGCGGATCAAGATCGGCAAGACGATGGAAGATGCGCTGCAGGATACTGCCGATCGCCTGGGCATCCCGGAGTTCAACTTTTTCTGCATCACGCTTGCGATCCAGCGCGAAACAGGTGGTAACCTGGCCGAAACGCTGTCGAACCTTTCAGATGTTCTGCGCAAACGCGCCCAGATGAAACTCAAGATCAAGGCGATGAGTTCGGAATCGAAAGCGTCCGCATACATCGTGGGGTCGCTGCCGTTCATCGTGTTCGGCATGATCTACTGGATCAACCCCAACTATATCGGCGATTTCTTTGTCGACGACCGCCTTATCGTGGCCGGCCTGGGCGGCATGGTCTGGATGAGCATCGGTGCATTCATCATGGCCAAAATGGTCAGCTTCGAAATCTAGGCGGGAGCGAGAGTTACAATGATAAATCAAGCTCCTGGACCAACCCTGCTCGGCTTCGACGTTGTCGTCGTCGGAACCATCCTTGCAGGCCTGGCAGCATTCGCAGTGCTGATGGCAATTTATGCTGCGGTCACGATCAAGGATCCGATGGCCAAGCGCGTTAAATCGCTTGAAGCGCGCCGCGATGAGCTGAAAGCCGGCATTGTGACCGGTGGTACGAAAAAGCGCGCCAGCCTTGTCAGGAAGACCGAAACAACCGACAAGATGAAAGAGCGGCTCAACAGCATGAAAGTGCTGCAGCAGAGCCAGCTCGAAGCGGTGCAGCAAAAGCTCGCCCACGCGGGCTATCGCAACAAAGAACTTGCGGTCTACATCATCGTCGCCCGCGCAATCCTGCCGGTCATCCTTGGCCTCACAACCTTTGTGGCCATCTACGTGGTCGAGATCTATCCCGACTGGGGTTCGATGAAGAAACTGGCCGCGCTCAGCGCAGCTGTGTTTGCCGGATACAAGGGCCCAGAGATTTTCCTCTCGAACAAATCGACGAAGCGGACCGCCGAGATTCAGAAGGGTTTGCCTGATGCGCTCGATCTGCTCGTGATTTGTGCCGAAGCCGGTTTGACTGTCGATGCCGCATTCAATCGCGTCGCCAAGGAACTCGGACGTGCATATCCGGAACTGGGTGATGAATTCGCTCTGACGGCGATCGAGCTTTCGTTCCTCAATGAACGCAAACAGGCGTTCGACAACCTCGCCTATCGCGTCGATCTCGAAGCGGTCAAAGGCGTGGTGACCACTATGGTCCAGACGGAACGCTATGGTACGCCGCTGGCATCTGCTCTGCGCGTCCTGTCAGCGGAATTCCGCAATGAGCGGATGATGCGCGCAGAAGAAAAGGCCGCGCGTCTGCCAGCTATTATGACGGTGCCGCTGATCCTGTTCATTCTGCCGGTTCTGTTCATCGTGATCCTTGGCCCTGCGGCCTGCTCGATCTCGGACTCGCTGATCAAATAGAGATCGCGAACGGCGCAAAAACGAAGGCCCGGCAGCGATGCCGGGCCTTTGTCGTTTCTGCCTCCGGAGTGTGGGCTGAACGATGCAGGCTGTTCTACTCCTCCACGCCTTCGCCCAGCACGCACGCTCGCTCGCGCATCCTTTCCAGCAGCAGCCGGAACTGGCGCTGTTCTTCGGACGTAAAATCGGCAAACAGTTCGTGCTCGGTCGCCTGAGCCAGAGGCATGACCTCATCATAGATCAACTGTCCATCTGCCGTCAGTTCGAGCAAGTGGGAACGACCATCGCGCACATTCGGAGCGCGCGCGACAAGGCCGCGCTCTTCCAGC
>JBCAXQ010000050.1:0-13972 GCA_038534015.1 Pseudomonadota bacterium
TCGCGGGCAGCGCGCTGTTGTTCTCGGCCTTCCGGATCGCAAAGGCATCGGCATGAGGGGGCGCTAATCTTCGTCGCGCGTGATCGGGCCAGTCTGGCACAGATCGCCAACCACGCAGATATCGCATTTGGGCACCCGTGCGCGGCACACCCGCTTGCCAAACTGGATCAGCCAGAAATGGCCGTCCGCCATCGCCCAGTCGGGGGAACGTTCCTCCAGTTGCTGCGCAGTTTTCTCCGCCGTCTTGGCCGCGGTCAATCCGATCCGGTTGCACACCCGATGGACATGGGTGTCGACCGCGATCACATCCTTCCCGAAGGTGAAGCTCATCACGATATCGGCGCATTTGCGACCAATGCCCGGCAAGCTCATCAGACCTTCGCGCGTAGCTGGCACAACTCCGCCATGCTCTTCGATCAGGGCCGTACAAAACTTTCGGATGTTCTTGGTCTTGTTGTTGTATAGGCCGCATGGCTTGATCGCCGCGGCAATCACCGCATCATCCAGCGCGAGCATCTGCTCTGGCGTTCTGGCCAGTTTGAACAATGCCTTGGTCGCCGCCGCCGTGTTGCGGTCTAGCGATTGCGCCGAGAGCATGCAGGAGATGCAGGATCGAAACGCATCAGGCTGGCCCTTTGGGCCTTTTGCAGTCCTGGTGCGCCCGGGCATGGCTTCTGACAGGCGGCGATAAACGGTCTCGATTTCGACAGGGTTGAGGCTGGGCATCCTTCATCAAACGCAGCTGGGCTATGCCTCGTTCCTAAGCTTCGCGGGGTGCAGCCCGATCACCTTATCAAACGATAAGCCTAACTCGCGAACCCGCCAAAGTCTTTCATATCGACCCAGACCTTGTCGCCGGTTTCCGCCACCTCGATCTTGCACCAGTCCAATCCTTTGGCACAGGTTTCGATAAAGCCGCCACCCATCGGATCGACCTGGGCGACAACCTCTGCGTCTGGCGTAGCCTCGGCATAGGCAGGCACGGCGCTACCCGAGGTGTTGTAATATGGAATTTCACCGGCATAGCGATTGCCCCAGTCGGGGTCCTCGGGCGCGGCGGGGACCGATGCGGATGTGACCTGCGCATCTGCAGCCTCTTCGTCAGAATCTTTGGCAGCGGTTTCAGGGCCTTCGGCATCCGCTTGGGCGCTTGTTTGTCCGGCAGGTTCAGCTGTTGCTTCTGTGTTCTCGGGACCGGTTCCCACTGCCGATTCCTCTTCTGTCGGCGTGCAGGCCGCAATCAGCAATGCAGCGCCCCCTGCGAAAATGGCTTTCTTCATTCCGGTTCCCTCCTTCATCCCTCAAGCGCAAGCTACAGCACTTTGCCCGTTTCGCAATCGTCACGCGCGGGGCATCCGTCACAGCGAGGAGCGCGCGGACGGCAACAGGTCTGACCCAGCTTCTTCAACAACAGGTGATGCTCGTCCATGTCGGCCGCGGTCCATTCCTTCGGCACAATTGGCATCAGAGTGTCATAAGTTCGTGTGGTATCCGCCTTGGCCGCAACCACGCCCATACGCTGCATGATCCGGCGGTGATGGCCATCAATGACCATGGCCTTTCGCTCAAATGTGCTCGCATTCATCACCCCGGCGCTGTTCTTGCGCGCGACGCCGGGAAGTGTTTCGAGCCACGCCATCGCCTCCGCCGTCGGGAGATTGGAGAGATGGCGCAGATCAACCGAGCCGCGCTGTTGCATGATAACGTTGAGGCACTGCTTCAGCCGCTGCGCCGCAACACTCGGGAAAGTCTGGCGCTGCAGCCTCGCCTCTAATGTTTCGACCGACTGCCGCGCCACTTCCTCCCACGATCCAAATTCTGCAAGCAGACTGTCGGTCGATGCATTGGATGCAGCCGTCTTGGTCTGCGCTCCGATCACCCCGTGGACCAGAACCCAAACCGGGTCGCGACGTTTTTCCGGCGGTCGAACAATTCTGCCGAAGCGCTCTATCAGCGCGATTTGCAAACGTCGCAGAATATCGGTGCGGTTATCGGGGCCGAGGTCGAACTGCATGCGATTGGTCAGGATTCGCCGTCAATCCAGCGGCTGCAAAGACTGTAGAATGCAATGTCTCGCGCGTACCACCGTTGCAGATTCTCTCGTGCGCGCTCACTGAGTGGCGGCGCTGCAGAATAGTCATTGGCATGCGAGCGGATGGGATCCTTCGTAATCTCCAGATCGGACATTGCGGTCTTCAATCCGGCCCTGCGCAGGAAGGTGGCAAAGTCATCTTCCAGGTGCTCCGCCCGGATTATCGCGATTGGAGGAGACGTTTCGAGCGCAAATCCGTTGCTTGCGAACCAATCGGATTGATGCATGGCGTTGTGCGAAATCGATTGCGCCGCCGCCCATGCCGCATCTCCGGTTTCACCCGACATGAAGAGCGCTTCGGCTAGTTCGTTCGCATGCTCGAATCTCGCAAACGCGCGCGCCTCATGCGCGGTCCATTCGTTCGTGACACGCGGCGCGCCCCTGCGCTTGCGCGAATAAAAGCCCGAACGAAACCGCTCGATCGGATCGCGGATCGAGAAAAAGTACCGGGCGCCATCGGGCAGGTCTTCAAACTTCTGACGATGCGGGACCGAGACGAATGGCCCTTCGCCGCGCGCCATTATCTGTTCGAGCAGATGGCGGATCTGAGTTCCAGCGTTTTTGCCGATATGCAGGAAGAAGATGGCTTGACCATCGCTATCGGCAAAGGCGGCTTGCAGGCGGTCAGGTGCCGTGCGCTCGAACCCCGCACGGTTGAGCAGGGATTTGGCGATCTGGCGCACCACCCAGTCGCGCGTCAGCGTTCAAACGCAATCGAGAACGAAAACGGCACTGCCGGCGTGATCGAAGGCAGTCCGGCGAGTTCCTGCAATAGCGCCAAGCCGCCGGTCAGGTCGAGCGCATCGGCATAGACGATCACAGGATCGGTCGAAACGGCGAGCACACGGTCATCACTGACCCTGGTAACGGAAACCTCAGTCTGGATCGCCGTCTCCACGCCTTTTACCGTCACAGTCGCATCAAGCGGTTGCGTGACGCTGTCGCCCACTCCCATGCCATCGAACAACTCCGGATCGATCTGTGCGGAGACAGTGGCCGTTGGATAGTCCGCAACTTCGAAGAACACATCGCGCATGCGCTCATCACGGATATCGACGCCGGTTTCGACCGAAGCAAGATCAATCTCGATTGTCGCTGCGCCAGCGGGTGAGACCGAACCGGAAAGACCGGTGAACTTGTTGTTTTCGGCAATCTCGCCCGATTTCACCGTAACATAGTGCAGCTGCGAAGCTTCGCCATCGACGGTCCAGGCGGCATCGGTCACAGGGGGTGCTTCTGCCGGAGCTTGCGCGCAGGCGGCTAATACAAGGGCCGGAACAATTGCGACAGTACGGGCGAAAGCGGTCATGGCGTCTCTTTGGGTTAGGAACTTGCGTTGTTGATATGACCAGAACACTCGAAAGCCGTGTTGGTTCTCAAACTTGTTCGTCAATCCAGCACGGCACGAGCGCCTGAAGTGTGTTCTGAGTCCATTTCGCAAGCGAACTCCCTGATGTGGCATCCAGAGTTACGTGTGCGCCGGTGTTCGTATCGTCTTCGAAGGCTCTCATCTCAAGAGTGTATCGGGTCGGATGTAGAAGAATCGGAGCGCGCGCGGTCCGGTGCGAGCCCGGCGCAGTGAAGCGCGGCAAAACCAGGTCTTCGACTTTAGCCAATTCATCCATCATCGCCGGGCAACTGCGGCTGTCGGCGTAAGAGTGGGTGGTCGCGCTCTCATGCCTCACAGTAACCCGGCGATCCATGCGATAGTGTCGCACATTGCCGGGTTCGATGACGAGAACCAGATTGACTTCGGTGACAGGTTGACCTCGAACTGTATCAGGCGTCACCGAGAACGAACCCACCTTTAATTCATGCACGCGATGGCCAGATTCGACGGCATCTTCAGCTAGTGCAGGTGAAGTCGCAAAGAAAATAGCCGATACTGCAAAGGCTGAATAGCGAAGTGGCACAGTCAAACTCCTTCGTGGCATTCTGATCAGACACGCAGCCTATCAGAATTAGCGAAGCAATTCACTCCCACTCAATCGTTCCCGGCGGCTTACTGGTGTAGTCATAGACCACGCGGTTGATGCCCTGCACCTCGTTGACGATGCGCGTTGCGACGCCAGTGAGAAAGCTCGCATCGAACGGGTACACATCTGCGGTCATGCCGTCGGTCGAGGTTACCGCACGCAGACCGCACACGCTGTCATAGGTGCGCCCGTCGCCCATCACACCCACCGTCTTGACCGGCAGCAGCACTGCGAACGCCTGCCAGATTGCGTCGTACAATCCTGCCTTGCGGATTTCGTCGAGATAGATCGCGTCAGCCTTACGCAGGATATCGCAGCGCTCTTTCGTGACTTCACCGGGAATACGGATCGCCAGGCCCGGCCCCGGGAAGGGGTGCCGACCGACGAAGGCTTCGGGGAGGCCAAGCTCACGCCCAAGCTCGCGCACTTCATCCTTGAACAATTCGCGCAGCGGCTCGACCAGCTCCATATTCATCCGCTCGGGCAGGCCGCCGACATTGTGGTGGCTCTTGATCGTAACACTCGGCCCGCCGGTGAAGCTCACGCTCTCGATAACGTCGGGATAGAGTGTGCCCTGTGCCAGGAAGTCGGCCCCGCCGACCGCCTTCGCCTCGGCCTCGAACAGGTCGATGAACGCGCCGCCGATGAACTTGCGCTTCTTTTCAGGGTCAGTGACGCCGGCCAGCCCAGCCAGAAATTGCTCCTCGGCGTCGACCGCGACCAGCGGGATATTGTAGTGGTCGCGAAACAGGGAGACGACCTGTTCGGTTTCGTTGAGCCGCATAAGGCCATGATCGACATAGACGCAGGTGAGCTGATCGCCGACCGCTTCGTGGATCAGGACCGCCGCCACCGCTGAATCGACCCCGCCGGAAAGACCGCAAATAACCCGGCCACTTCCAACCTGCGCGCGGATCTCCTCAATCTTCGTCTTGCGGAATTCGGCCATGGTCCAATCGCCCTTTAGGCCGCAGACATGGCGCACGAAATTTGCCAGCAGCTTGCCGCCATCCGGCGTGTGGACGACTTCAGGGTGGAACTGGGTTCCGTAGAATTTGCGTTCTTCATCCGCGATCACCGCAAATGGTGCCCCATCGGACGTCGCGACAATCTCGAATCCGGGCGCGAACTCTGTGACCTTGTCGCCATGGCTCATCCAGACCTGGTGGCGTTCACCGACATTCCACATGCCATCGAACAGCGCGCATTCCCTGGTCACGGTGAGATAGGCACGACCGAATTCGCCGCCTTCCCCAGTTTCGTGCCCAGGCCGCACTTCGCCGCCAAGCTGCTGGCTCATAACCTGCTGGCCATAGCAGATGCCAAGTATCGGGATGCCAGCTTCGAACAGCGCAAGCGGCGCTCGCGGGCTACCATCATCGGGCACGCTGGCCGGTGATCCGGACAGGATTATCCCTTTTGGCTGCATCCGGCGAAAGGCGTCTTCCGCCATGCTGAACGGCGCGATTTCCGAATAGACCCCAGCCTCGCGCACCCGGCGCGCAATCAGCTGGGTAACCTGGCTGCCGAAATCGACGATGAGGATGGAATCGGCCAAGGGTTGGGTTGTCTGCTCTGCGTCCATGAATGCGGGTTAGTTATAGCACCCTAGCCTGTCCAGTCAGGTCGGCAGGCTATGCGCAGCGGTGCAATTGGTTCCCAAATGCTCGCCACAAAAAAGTTGCAAACTTTGGAACCAAATACGCGTATTTCGCATTTGCACAATTATCTTGTGCGCTGCACCAGAGTTTCAAACAACAACTGAAGTCGGACCACGGCCCAACCACCTTTCCAGACACCCTCTCTTGTGGAGTACACTATTATGCGTTTCACCATCCCCCTGCTCGCTCTCGCAGCGGCAGCTGTGCCTGCCACCGCGTCGGCCCAGGCTGCCGAGCAAGTTGTCACTGTCCGCATCTCTGCCGAAGGCATCGACCTGTCGACCGAAGCCGGTCGCGCCGAGCTGGAAGCAAAGATCAGCGCGAAGCTGCGCAAGGCCTGCACGGTCAAAGGTGCAACCCGCCTCCAGCTCAAGACCGTCGACGAAAGCTGCCTTGCTGATGCACGCGACGCGGCAAGCGCACAAGCAGAGCGTATTGCTTCGGCTCAGACCCGCAGCAGCGGCGCAATCGCTGCAAACTGATCGGCGAAGATTGCGTTTTTGAGCGGCCGTCGGAGGATTCCGGCGGCCGTTTTGCATTGGTGCGACCGCAAATTCCTGACATCATTCGCGAATTCCAAGTGTTGCAAAAAATTCAATTTGATTGCGCATTATGTCATTTGAGTTTCACGCGATGAAACATCATTTGCCTTTTGCAGCGGCGCTTCGGGCATCCTCTCCCGCCCAATAGCGTGCTGCAAACTGGCAAGGATCGTCTCTCCCCCCCCCGACGATCATTGCCGAAGCGCGTGTCGCCTTTGCCCACTGCCACAGGCACGGCATTGGCGATACAAGCGCCCCAGCGCGGGATTGCGAGTCCGCGCCCGGCGCCACGCAGCGAGCGAGACGCGGCCACCACAGTCCCCCTCCCCCAACAGGTGGCCGCGTCTCAACTCGCGCGGCGCCAGCTTGATGAAACCCGTAAACCGATACCCAAGCAGTGGCACGCATGCCGATGATCGAATAATTCAATAACTTTGATCGATAATGACTGTGCGCGTGAGAGTAACAATATTGCCCACCGGTTCGTATCTACTGGTGCAAGGCCGAGGCGCATGTGCCGAGGACCAAAGCGTTAGATCGCAATATTAGGAGATTTGTCATGATCCCGATGACCGAAAAGCTCTTCGCCCTGTTTACGGCCGTTGTCGTGAGCTCGGTGAGCTTTCAGACCTTTATCGTCTGAGACTATCCTGACCCTATGACCGGGCCCGCAAACCCCCTCCCCCTCGCGGGTTACGGTCCACTAGAGGCGCGGCTGCTCATCCTACCCCCTGTAGAAGCGGCCGCGCCTCAAATTTTCAATTGCCCTGCTCCTCATTTGCCCTGCCCCTCAATTGCCATGCCCCAGCGTCACGGCAAGATCGCGCAGATCGGATTTGAGCAGCTTGCCGATATGGCTGCGGGGCATTTCCTCGATGGCATGGAGCGCCGAAAGACGTTGAGTTTTGCCCAATCGCGCATTGACGGCGCCGCAAATGTCGTCGCTGGCGCGTGCATCCTGCTTCAGCACCACGAAGCCCACGGGCGTTTCGCCCCATCTTTCTGATGCGATGCCAACGACCGCAGCCTCAGCCACGTCAGCCTCCTTCTCAAGCTCGGCTTCGAGGTCAGTCGGGAAAATGTTGAAGCCGCCCGAAATGATCATGTCTTTTGCGCGCCCGACCAGTTCGACAAAGCCGTCCCCATCAACCCGCCCGATATCGCCCATGCGCTGCCAAATTTCGCCCGTCTGCGGATCGGTCCAGTAGCCTTCTTGGGTTTTGCCGGGCTGGTTGTTGTAGCCGCTCATCATGGTTTGAGAGCGGCCGATCAGGTTTCCGGGTGTTCCCGGCGGAACTTCCTTATCGTCATCGTCGACAACTCTGAGCTCGCTGCCGGGTGCCGGACGACCGACCGTGTGCAATTTATCCGGAAATTCATGCGCGTAGAGCAGGCACACGACGCCGCCCTCCGTCATCGAATAGATCTCGATCAGTGCCCCCGGCATGCGGCGCAGCACCTCCGCCTTGAGCTCCGCCGAAAACGGCGCGGATGTGCAGTACTTGATCGCAAGCGACGACAGGTCGAAATCGTCAAAGCCTTCGAAGTCCATCAGTCGCTGATATTGCACCGGCACCAGCATTGTCGTGGTGATGCGCTGGTCCTGCGCCAGTGCAAGCCAGTTGGCGCAATCGAACTTGCCCATGATCCTCAATGTGCCGCCCGCGAGCAGGCAAGACAAAAAAGCGACCATGGTGGTGTTCGAATAGAGCGGCGTCGAAGCAAGTGAGCGCACCTCCAGTCCGGTGCCGAGATAGGACGCGGCGGTCGGAGCGAATTGCCGCCAGCGCATTGCGTGCGAATGGACGATCCCTTTGGGTGTGCCGGTGGTGCCGCTTGAATAGATGATGTTGAATGGCGCCTTCGGGTCCGGCGTGATATCGGGCGCCCGACTGCCGGGAGGTGCCATCCAGGTTGTGATCTCCTCCAACGGTATACGGATCATGTCCGCGCAGAAATCGGTCCCCAGCTCATTGGCCTTGGCTGCATCGATAAACAGGTGCTGCGCGCCGGAATCCGCCACCATGCCTTTAAGCTGATCGGGCGAAGCACTGGTTGTCAGCGGAGCCGCGACACCTCCCGCTCGCACCGCGGCGAGGAAGACCAGCGCATAATTGGCGCTGCTTGTGCCCAGTATGGCGACCGACTGGCCCGGTTGGAGGCCGGTTTCGATAAGCCGCGCGGCGAGCCGCTCTATCATTCCAATCAGCTCTGCCCATGCGACATCGCCGGAATCGTCAATCAGCGCAATCGCATCAGGCTGCGCGATGGCCCATTCGCGCAAGGTATCGCAGAAAGAGCCATATGGCTCGGTCAGGTGGGCAAGCATGGTATCGCGGGTCATGATCGAGAACCTAGTCAAGACGGGCAGCCCCGGAAAGCTATTAGAATTGAAGTCAATTGCGTTAAGGATTGCGTGCCACAACCGGTCAGACGCCGACCAGAACGAATGGAGGGGTGAGCGATGATGTCGATCAAATCCACCATGGCCTGCCTTGCAGCCATGATGCTGGCTTGTGCCGCCAGCGCCAATGCGCAGGGCCTGCCCAAGCCGGTGCCGCGGGTCGCCCCACCATCCACCTTGGTCATTTTGGCTCATCCCGATGATGAGATCATCATGGCCCCCGTGCTCAATCGGCTGGCGCGCAGCGATGGTGAAGTGACGGTTGTGTTTGCGACCAGTGGCGATGCAGGCCCTGGTGTGAGCGGCCTGGAACCGGGCGACGAGCTTGCGAGGCTGCGAGAGGACGAAGCGCGCTGTTCAGCCTTTGCGCTGCGGCTGCCCGAGCCGCAATTCTGGCAGCTCGGCGATGGGACGCTGGCTGATACGCCGCGTGCCGCCGATAGCCCGGCCAAGCGATTGGCCGGCAAGATCAGCGCGATCATCGCTGAAATGCAGCCGCAAGTGATCATGACCTGGGGCCCGGACGGGGGATATGGCCATGGCGATCATCGCATGGTCAGCAACGCTGTGACCCAAGTGGTGCAGACACTGGATGAAGATCGGCCTGACCTGCTCTATTCGGCCATCCCCAACGGCAGACTGCCCCCCATGGCGGAGTTCGAAAACTGGGCGACGACGCACCCGTCCATGATCACCGATCGCATCGAATACGATCCACCCGACCTCGAAGCCGCGCGAAATGCCATCGCCTGTTATGAAAGCCAGTTTTCACCTGAAGCACGCGCCGGATTGGCGGACCTTTTGCATCAGACGATCTGGCGTGGCCGGGTGTTCTTCCGTATGGCGTTTGTGCCTGATCAGTAAGGCCGAGGAGCGGCCTCAGGTGCCTTTACAGGCAAGCGGTGGAAAACCTGCAACCAATAGCCGGGGGAGCTTGGGATTCGCAGCCCCAGCGCCTATATAATCGCTATGGACGAGAGCACTCCCGAAAAAGAACAGAACACGCCCCAGAACCAAAAAATGCCCGATAAGACTGGGGGCGAATACGGCGCGGATTCCATCAAGGTTCTCAAGGGCCTGGATGCGGTCCGCAAGCGCCCCGGCATGTATATCGGTGACACTGATGACGGTTCGGGCCTGCATCACATGGTGTTCGAGGTTTCGGACAACGCCATTGATGAAGCTCTGGCCGGTCATTGCGACCTCGTTCTGATCGAATTGAACCCCGATGGATCGGTTTCGGTTGAAGACAATGGTCGCGGCATCCCGGTCGGCATGCACAAGGAAGAAGGCGTTTCGGCAGCCGAGGTCATTATGACCCAGCTGCATGCGGGCGGTAAGTTCGAAAACACCTCTGACGACAACGCGTACAAGGTATCAGGCGGCCTGCACGGCGTGGGCGTCTCTGTGGTCAACGCACTCAGCGAATGGCTGGAGCTAACCGTCTGGCGCGATGGCAAAGAGCACTGGATGCGCTTTGAGCATGGTGACGCGGTCAACAGCCTCGAAATTCGCGGCGATGCGCCCAAGGTCGAACAGAACCCGGACGATAACGGCTTCAAAAAGGGTACACGCGTCACGTTCCACCACTCGAACGATACCTTTAAGAACGTCACCGACTACGATTTTGACAAGCTTGAGCATCGCTATCGCGAACTCGCGTTCCTGAACTCAGGCGTGCGCATCAAACTGCGTGATAAGCGTCATGAGGACGTGCTCGAACACGATCTGTATTACGAAGGCGGCATCGCGGCATTCGTCAAATATCTCGACCGCAACAAACAGCCCTTGGTGAGCGAACCCATCGCGGTCTCTGCCAACAAGGATGGGATCGGTATCGATGTCTCGCTGCAGTGGAACGACAGCTATTACGAAAACGTGCTGTGCTTCACCAACAACATACCGCAGCGCGATGGCGGGACGCACCTTGCGGCATTCCGTGCCGCGTTGACCCGGACCCTCAATGGCTATGCCGACCGCGAAGGACTGCTCAAGAAAGAAAAGGTCAGCCTGACCGGTGAAGACATGCGCGAAGGCTTGAGCGCAATCGTCAGCGTGAAACTGCCCGACCCCAAGTTCTCCTCACAGACCAAAGACAAGCTGGTCTCCTCTGAAGTGCGCTCTCCGCTTGAAAGTCTGATGGGCGAGAAAATGACGGAATGGCTCGAGGAAAACCCGGCCGACGCGAAAGCAATCGTTCAGAAAATCATTGACGCCGCCGCCGCTCGCGAAGCGGCGAAGCGCGCGCGGGAAATGAGCCGTAAGGGCGCGATGAGCGTTGCCTCCCTGCCCGGCAAGCTGGCCGATTGCCAGGAGCGCGACGCGACGAAAGCCGAGCTTTTCCTGGTCGAGGGTGACTCCGCCGGTGGGTCTGCCAAACAGGGCCGCGACCGCAAAACGCAGGCGATCCTGCCGCTCAAGGGCAAGATCCTGAATGTTGAACGCGCACGGTTCGACCGGATCATCAGCTCCAAGGAAGTCGGCACGCTGATCCAGGCCATGGGCACGGGCATCCGCGAAGACTTCAATCTCGAAAAGCTGCGCTATCACAAGATTGTGATCATGACCGATGCCGATGTCGATGGCGCGCATATCCGCACACTGCTGCTCACATTCTTCCACCGGCAAATGCCGGAAATCGTGAAAGCAGGCCACCTCTTCATTGCCCAGCCCCCGCTCTACAAGGTCTCAAAGGGGCGTAGCGAGGTCTATCTGAAGGATGAGGCAGCGCTTGACCGCTATCTCGTCGATGGGGGGCTGCAGGATCGCGTCCTCGAAACCGCTGGCGGCGCTCGTTCGGGTGAGGATCTGCGTATGCTTGTCGAACATGCGCTGCGGCTCAAGAACCTGCTTGGCTTTGTTCCGCGTCGCTATGATCTGGCGATTGTCGAACAGATGGCGCTGTCGGGCGCGCTTGATCCCTCACTCGATGCGAAAACACGCACTGCCGCTCTTGAATTCACAGCGCAACGGATGGAGCTGGGCGATCCCGAAGCGAAATGGAGCGCCAGCCTGCGCGATGATGGATCGGTGCGGTTTGACCGGCTTTGGCGCGGCGTCACCGATGTGCATGAGATTGAGGCGCGCTTCCTTACCAGCACGGAAGCACACAAGCTACACAGCCTCGCCGGTCCGCAAGCTGAAACATACGCGCAAGCGGTGCGTCTGGTAAAAGGCAAGGATGCAGATCCGGAGGTCGTGCCAGAAGGCGACGTTGAAGCGGATGATCCGCCACCAGCAAAGGGGGACGATGCCATCATGCGACCAACCCAGTTGCTTGATGCCGTGTTTGCTGCGGGGCGCAAGGGGCTTTCAGTCCAGCGCTACAAAGGGTTGGGCGAGATGAACGCCGAACAGCTATGGGAGACCACGCTAGATCCGGAAAATCGTGCGCTGTTGCAGGTAAAAGTCGAAGATGCTGACGTAACCGATGAAATCTTTACCCGACTGATGGGTGATGTGGTCGAGCCGCGCCGCGAATTCATTCAAGACAATGCGCTCAATGTTGCCAACCTTGATGTTTGATCGCCCACCTGTGATGCAGCCTTGATGTTTTTGGGATAAGGCGCGACATCATATTGATATGACCAGCGAACCGCACCACACATCCGAGCTGCAGCAGATCAGTTTCCTGATCGTCCTTGCGGCAGTCACTTTGATGCTGGTGTGGATCGCATGGCCGTTCGCAACGTCGTTGCTATGGTCAGCGCTTGCCGCGATCATGTTCCAGCCGCTTTACAAATGGTCGCTGGTCAAATGCCGGGGGCGGCGCAATCCAGCCGCGCTCCTATCGCTCATCATAATCCTGCTGGCAGTGATCCTTCCCGCGCTCTGGATCGGAACGCTGGTTGTATCCGAAGCGCTCGAACTGGTCGCGGCGCTTCAACGCGATCCGATAGACCTCGCTGCATGGGCAAACCAGCTGTATGCGATGCTGCCAGCTGCGGCGCAGGAAATGATCGATGAAAGCGGTTGGACCGATCTGAGCGAAGCGCAAAGCCGCCTACAGGCAATCCTCGGCGAAAGCGCTGGCATGCTGGCGAGCCAGGCATTTTCGATCGGCAGCGGCGCGCTCGGCTTCTTCCTCAGCTTCGCTCTGGGTCTGTACGTTCTCTATTTCCTTTTGCGCGACGGATCGCGGATTGGTGAAACCATCCTCCACAGCGCGCCGATCGAACGCGAGATCGCCGATCGCCTGTCCGAGAGGTTCCTGGGCATTGTCCGCGCGGTCATCAAGGGTTCTGGCGTAGTGGGCCTGGTGCAGGGCACGCTTGGAGGGATCACCATGGCGATTGCCGGTGTTCCTTCGGCCCTGCTCCTGGGCGTGCTGATGGCAATCCTGGCCTTGATCCCGGCCGTCGGAACCGCGCTTGTATGGGCGCCGGTGGGTATCTGGCTGCTGGTCTCGGGAGAAATCTGGCAAGGCATCTTCGTTCTCGCCGTTGGCTTCATCATCATCAGTTCGGCCGACAATGTGCTGCGTCCGATCCTCGTGGGTCGCGACACAGGCATTCCCGACTGGATTATTCTCGTCACAACTTTGGGCGGGCTTTCGCTCGCAGGATTCTCAGGCATCGTGCTTGGACCGTTGGTCGCCGGCCTGTTCCTTGCCAGCTGGTCCATTCTGCAGGAACAGCGCGCCGAAGATGAAGAGGCGGCCGAGAAGTATCGTACCCGTGTCGATGTCGATGGGAGGGCCCGCGAACCGCAAGCCGAACCAGAAACGCAGGACGCCTGATCGATGTATTCGATCGTCGAACCTGGCAGCCAGGGTGAGCAGGTCGGACGCCTTATACTGGCCGCCATCATCGTTTACGCCCTGCCCGCATTGCCGTTTGGCAATTACATCATCTACCCCTTCATGATCCTTACGACGTGGTTCCATGAAATGGGCCATGGTTTGACAGCCATCGTGACCGGGCAACAATTCGAGCAATTGCTGATCTTTGCAAATGGATCGGGCGTCGCAGAAAGCTTCCTGAACGACGATGCAGGTCCGCTTACGCGCGCCGCGATCGCGGCGGGAGGGCCACTGGCTCCGGTTGCCGTGGGATCGTTGTTGATCCTCGCAAGCTCGCAGAAAAAGTTCTGGCACCCTGCTCTGTACGCGCTTGCGGCGGCAATCGTGCTGTCAGTCGCCATCTATGTGCGATCGATCGTGGGGATGGTCGTGCTGCCACTGGTCGCCGCGCTGCTGGTCATCATCGCGGTGCGGGCAAAGGATGGGTTGGTGCGGTTTTCGCTGCAGTTTCTCGGCGTTCTTGCCGCGATGAGCATGCTGCGTGATTTCAACTACC
>JBCAXQ010000051.1:0-13903 GCA_038534015.1 Pseudomonadota bacterium
CCTAGGCAAAAAAAGGCACGGCCTCGTCACTCGCTAAGGCATTAAGCCGTAAGGTAATCCAGGCAACTCCTCAGCTCATCTTCGGCGGAATCCTGTCTATCGCACAGGGCTTTACCAAATATCAGCCTTTATCCCCCATTAGCTACTCTACTCGCAACTAATGGAGGGTCGAGAACTGTGTCAGGCGGAGCGAACCTGAGCGTCACTGATATGCGCCGCGCGACGCGTCATCCGGTCGATTTTCCGGTGATCGTCGAGCACTTTGCGCACGGCGATCTCAATCTTCATGTTGCCAACCTATCGGCACATGGCTTCATGGTGGATGATGCCGACAAACTGCAACGCGGTGATCGCGTTATCATTCGACTTCCAATTGTGGGTCGGATTGAAGCCTATGTTATCTGGACCCGCGGCGAGCGCGCTGGCTTCCAGTTTGAACGGATTATCCGGATCGATGATTTTGTTGCGATCATAGACACGCTTCAACCAAATCCGCGCCTGCGCCGAAATCGCTGAGCTTTAGGCCTCACAACAATTTGACCGTTTGCACTGGCTTGGCAGCACTTGCCTTGGCTGCCATGGCGGACGGGTGACTATCGCAACGCCCACCCACCCAATTCAGGTCCATAATTTCCGCGCCTATTGGGTTAGCCGCCTTTCGATGACCCTGGCGCAGTATGCCATGCTGTTGATCATCGGATGGCAAACATACAATCTGGCTCGCGATAGTGGCATGAGCATCGCCGAAGCGTCCGGCCAGCTTGCGTTGATCGGCCTGCTCCAGTTTCTGCCACTGTTCTTGCTGACGCCATTTTCGGGCCTTGCTGCTGACAGGTTTGACCGGCGGCGATTGGGACAGCTCACAGTTTTTCTGCAATTGCTGTGCGCAGCCGCGTTGGCCTGGGTGACGTGGAACGGATCTATTTCGATACCGATTCTGTATGCAGTCGCAGTTGTGCTCGGCATCGCGCGTGGGTTCGCGGGCCCAGCTCTTTCTGCCCTTGCACCCAATCTTGTGCCAAAGCGCATCCTGCCAACAGCAATCGCCCTTTCGTCGATCGCGTGGCAAGTCGGCATGATCGGAGGGCCAGCGCTGGGCGGCTATCTGTACTCGGTCGGTCCCTCCCTACCCTATACAGTGGGCGCCGCCCTGTTTGCGATCAGCATGATTGCTCTGAGCCTGATCGGCAGAGTGCCGCAACCCGCAGTGAAGAAGGATCAACGACCGATTGGTGCGATCGTTGATGGGTTGAAATATGTCGTACAGAACAAGATGGTTCTCGGCGCGATAACGCTTGATCTGTTTGCGGTGTTTCTTGCCGGAGCTACTGCTCTATTCCCGGTCTATGCGCGCGACATCCTTCAGGTTGGGGAAACGGGCCTCAGCCAGCTGGCGATGGCTCCGGCAATCGGGGCTGCAGTGACTGCAGCCTATTTCTCTTTCCGGCCGATCAAAACCAATGTTGGCCCAAAGATGCTGGGCGCAGTCGCAATATTCGGTGTGGCGACGATTGTCTTCGGTCTCTCAACCTCGATGCCGTTGAGCCTTGGCATGCTGGTGATCGTCGGTGCGGCCGACATGTTCAGCGTTTACATCCGCCAGTCTCTGATCCAACTGCACAGTCCAGATGACAAACGGGGCCGAGTATCTTCAGTCTCGCTGCTGACAATCAGCGCATCGAACGAAGGCGGAGACTTCTTTTCCGGCAGCCTCGCCTTTCTGGTCGGACCGGTGGCCGCTGTCGTCGCAGGTGGTGCAGGAGCGATATTGACCGTCGCGCTGTGGAGCCGTCTGTTCCCGGCATTGCGAACCACAAAGACCTTCGATCCGCCGGACAATTTGCTAGAAGGCGAACAGAACAAGAAATCCCAGGAGGCCTGAGACCCATGAAAGCTGACAACGTTCTCGCGACAATTGGCAACACCCCTCACATCCGCATGTCACGGCTGTTTCCCGGGCACGAGGTCTGGCTGAAGTCGGAACGAGCCAATCCTGGAGGGTCGATCAAAGACCGGATCGCTCTGGCGATGGTCGAGGATGCCGAAGCCACCGGTGCCCTGAAGCCCGGAGGCACCATCGTAGAGCCTACCAGCGGAAACACGGGGATTGGTCTGGCGATGGTCGCGGCAGTTAAAGGATATAAGCTGATCCTCGTGATGCCGGAATCGATGTCGATTGAGCGCCGTCGTCTCATGCTGGCCTATGGCGCAGCATTCGACCTAACGCCTAAGGAAAAGGGCATGAAGGGTGCGATTGAGCGTGCGACAGAGATAGTCGAGAACACAGACGGTGCATGGATGCCATCTCAGTTCGAAAACGCTTCAAACCCGGCCGTCCACGCTCGTACCACGGCGAAGGAAATTCTTGCGGATTTTGCCGATGCACCAATCGACGTGATGATCACAGGAGTTGGAACTGGCGGCCACCTCACCGGCTGCGCCGAGGAGTTGAAGAAAAGCTGGAGTGGCATGAAAGCCTATGGCGTCGAACCCGAGCTTTCGCCCGTTATCAGCGGGGGTCAGCCTGGCCCTCATCCGATCCAGGGTATTGGCGCGGGTTTTATTCCAGGCAACCTTCATACAGATTCGATCGATGGAGCAATTCCGGTCGATGCTGATGCCGCCAAGGAAATGGCTCGCCGTGCCGCCAGCGAGGAAGGCATGCTGATAGGTATTTCAAGCGGCGCGACTCTGGCTGCAATCGCCAAAAAGCTCCCTGAACTTGAATCGAGTACTCGTGTGCTTGGCTTCAACTATGACACGGGCGAGCGCTATCTATCGGTTCCCGACTTCCTGCCTGTTGAATAAGAAATACCTAAAGGACAAATCCAATTTCCCGGTTTTTACTTGGTTTGACTTAATTCTCATTCAGTCATAGATTTCCCTATCGATAGGGGGGCAAGATATGAGACTGTTTAGACTTGGTACTGCATCGGCGGTGTATGCAATCCTGGCGCTTACAGGCGCACCTGCACTTGCAGATGAGAGCCCTGTTGGGGTCGATACTTGCAATGCGTCCAGCCTCGATTCCAAACCCGGGCGCGCTTGGGATGAAGCCTATGGGTGGCGGTACAACACCAGTCGGGCCACAGACCCCGAAAAGCGCAAGGCCCAAAACCTAGCCAATCGGACTAAAGCCTACACTGAGCTGGTGACGGGCCAGTCGCCATGGCCAGACTGGTTCAAACCCACAGTGACCGCGCTGCCAGCCGGCACACGCTTTCAGATGGCGATGAGCAAAGGACAGGGTAACGATCAGCCGGGCGGCTTTGGCACTTTCGATGATATCACATCCGTCAACGAAGTCCGTGAGGACCTGGCAGTGCTGCAAGCTTGGAAACCGGATGTCGACCGGGTGAACACCTATGCAACTACCGACATAATGCTGGTGCATGTCGGGCCAATCGGGCCTCAAGTCGATCCAGAGGCTTGCGCGCTGCTGCCCGGACGATTCTCTCAGTTCGAAATGCTGGTTCCCCGCAGCGCCAGAATAGACTACATCCAGTTCGTTTCGTCGCATCCGCTTGAACAGGATGAGTAAACCAAGCAGCCGATAGAGCTGCCCACTTGTCCGAATTGCTGCCCGCAGCTGGCCTCAAATTCCAGTTGCGAGTTTGGAAGGACAGGGAACGATTTCGATGTCGGCATCGGATGGATCAGAGAGTGATTCTGCCGCGACAAAGCGGCCATTCCATTATCGGTTTTTGAAGAAGCAGCGGCATCGGGCGAACAAGATCATCGCGTCGAGTTCGTTGATATCGAATGCACCAGTGCTCGATTCCGACAGTTTCGACTGGACTTCGGAGTTAGCGCTTCATTGGCAGGCGATCAGAGATGAAGCCTTGGCCATCTTCCGGCACAAACAGGCGATCCCGCCTCTGCGCGAGATATCACCTGATCATCGCCGGATTATGCGGGACAACAGCTGGCGCAGCTTCTTTCTGGTTGGATACGGCAACTTGATTGCAAAGAATATGGCTCGCGCGCCCATCACATCCAGATTGGTACAATCGATACCCGCCCTAAATTCAGCGTTCTTTTCAATCCTGGCACCGGGTGCGGTGATCGTGCCTCACCGCGGCGTGAGCAAAGCGATAATCACGGCACATTTGGGACTGACAGTACCCCAGGAAGGCGAGAAATGCTGGATGCGCGTGCATGATCAAAAACTGCATTGGCGCGAAGGCGAATGGACAGTCTTTGACGACACGTATGAGCACGAAGTGCGGAACGAGACGGACGAAACCCGGATTGTGCTGCTTTGCCAGATCGTTCGCCCACTCAGAGCGCCAGGATCGTGGCTTGCCAAAGCGACGCTAGACTATGTTCGCCGAAGCGGCTTTGTTCAGGATGCCAAGAACAATCTGGCCGACTGGGAAACGGTTTATGCGAAAGCAGAGACGGAAGGACTTTGATTTCGGGGCGATCCGGTTCTGATCTGCGCTGAAATGGCATGCACAGACCTCGTGCCGGTCAACACCAGTCGATAAGCATCACAGGGATGTGAGGGGCTCAGATGCAATCCAATAGACGACTGTTCATGACCGGTGGTGCGGCTTCGCTGCTGGGCGCCTGTACACCAATGCCAAGGCCGCAAAGCGTTGTTGCACCACCACCTGGACCGCGCTTCGAACCATTCAATGCAAATCGCCAGAACTTGATGAAGGTCACCGTGTGCACCCGTCCCTTCCGTCCGGCCGGTCCACGACTTGAGGCAGAGAGGTTTGGTGAGAAGACAATCGTCCACAATTACGGGCATGGTGGCTCGGGCTGGTCATTGAGCTGGGGCTGTGCGACCGAAGCGGCCATTCTCGCGCGGTCTCAAGGCCACAGCGATTTCGCGGTAGTCGGCGCCGGTGTGATCGGCCTTACAACAGCGATTCGACTGGCCGAGAGCGGGGCCAAGGTTACAATCTACGCCGGCGAGTTCCCCGCGGAAACGCGTTCGGCCCGTGCCACCGGGGTTTGGTCCCCAAGCAGCAGGATAGGATTGGCCGATGAAGCGCCGATCGGGTTCGAAGAGCGCTGGGAGCAATGGGCCCGCTATTCGCATACCAAGCATCTTGAGATGATCGGGCTGGCCGACGATCCCGTCGAATATGTGACCCAATACAATCTGCGAGGACGTTCCACACCGCGCGTCCCGGTCACGCGCGACTACCTGCATCTCGACCGCAGGCTACGGGGCCTGAGCCCTGCCTGGAGCGATCCCGAGCCCGCCCAAGATCCCTTCGCCGACAAGCTCCGCCGCAAGGGTCCGGTGATGGTCTTCAATGTCGCGCGCTATTCAGACCGGCTCGCCCGGCAGTTCCAGCTCAAGGGTGGGAAAATGGTCCGCCGGACCTTTTCGAATCGCGCCGAGATCCTGGAACTTCCGCAACCGGTTATTTTGAACTGCATGGGTTATGGGGCGAAAGCAGTCTGGGGCGCGGACGATCTCGTTCCGGTGCGAGGTCAGATCAATTGGCTGCTTCCTCAGCCGAATGCCCGCTATGCGCTCTATTTCGATGGAGTCAGCGCTGTGTCGAGGCGAGACGGAGTCATCGTTCAATATGTCGGATCGAATGAGGATTGGGGGTATGGCGATGCAGGCGAGATTGCAGACTCGAGCGAGACCGACCGGGCGCTTGAGACTATTCGCCGCGCCTACGAATAAGGGCCCGATCTTCGCAGATCGAGCCCTTGTTTCGTGACGATATCGTAGTCGCTTATGCAGCCGTGGCAAAAGCCTCTTCCGGCAGAGCCATCATATGCTCGCTTCCTGCTTCCAGCTTGCGACGCAAAGCACCGGCATCTGGCAGGAACCGCTCGGCAAAATATGCTGCCGAAGTCAGTTTCGCTTCGTAGAAAGCGGCATCCGAAGGCGAACCTTTGAGTGCGTCGACAGCAACCTTGGCCATCTTCAGCCAGAAGAAGCCAAGCGTCACAACACCCATAATGTGCATGTAGTGATGTGCGCCCGCACCGAGGTGGTTTGGATTGCCCATGGCATTCTGCATGAACCACATGGTCGCAGCCTTCTGCTCACCAAGGGCTTTTTCAAGTTTTTCCGCCATATCCTTAAGCTGTTCGACGTCTTTCGCCGACGCAATCTCTTCATCGATCATGGCGAAGAATGCCTGAACCGCGCGTCCGCCGTTCGATGCCAGCTTGCGACCACACAGGTCCATCGCCTGGACACCGTTCGTGCCTTCGTAGATCATGGCAATGCGGCTATCGCGAACGAACTGCTCCATGCCCCACTCCCTGACATAGCCGTGCCCGCCATAGACCTGCTGCATGTTGTTCGCGATGTCATAGCCCTTATCGGTGCCATAGCCCTTGATCACAGGGGTCATCAGACCGATCAAATCGTCGGCCATCTGGCGTTCTTCTTCCGTTTGAGCCTTGTGCGTGAGATCAACCTGCAAGGCGCCCCACAGACACAGCGCACGCATACCTTCGTTGAATACTTTCGCATCCATCAACATGCGGCGAACATCAGGGTGAACGAAGATCGGGTCTGCTTGGGCTTCCGGTTCAGCCGGACCAGTCAGTGCGCGACCCTGACGACGATCGAGCGCATAAGTGACAGCGTTTTGGTAAGCGACCTCGGCCTGCGCCAGACCCTGAAGTCCGACACCAAGACGCGCGGCGTTCATCATCACGAACATGGCGGCGAGGCCTTTGTTCTCCTCACCAATCATCCAGCCCTTGGCAGCATCATAGTTGAGGACGCAGGTTGCGTTCCCGTGGATGCCCATCTTCTTCTCGATCGAACCGCATGATACGCCGTTGCGCTCACCTGGATCGCCATTTTCGTCGAGGATGAACTTCGGTACAATAAAGAGCGAGATGCCCTTCGAGCTATCGGGCGCGCCTGGCGTCTTCGCCAGAACCAGGTGAATGATATTGCTGGTGAGGTCGTGCTCGCCTGCGGAGATAAAGATCTTTGTACCGGTAATAGCGTAAGATCCATCCGCCTGAGGTTCCGCCTTGGTGCGGATCATGCCCAGATCGGTGCCGCAATGCGGCTCGGTCAGGTTCATCGTGCCTGACCATTCGCCAGAAATCATCTTCGGCGCATACATTTCCTTCTGCTCCTGCGAGCCGGCAGCCAGCAGCGCGGAAATGGCTCCAGTGGTGAGTCCGGGATACATCGCGAATGCCTGGTTGGCAGTTCCGGTGTATTCCTCGACAGCCATGCCAAGAGTGTGCGGAAGACCCTGTCCGCCGAATTCTTCTGGTTGCGAGAGCGTGCCCCACCCTGCTTCGGTGTAAGCTTCATACGCTTCCTTGAAACCGTCAGGGGTCGTCACCGATCCGTCTTCATGACGCGTGCACCCTTGCTCGTCCCCGATCTGGTTGATCGGTGCGAGGACTTCCGAACAGAACTTGCCCGATTCGTTCACGATTGTATCGATCATGTCCTGGGTCGCGTTCTCGAAGCCTGGCAGATTGCCATAGCTTGCAAGGTCCAGCATCTCGTTAAGGACGAAGCGCGTATCGCGGGTGGGTGCGGTATAGGTTGGCATCTGGCGGATCCCTTAGCTCAGAGTTAGACGAAAGAAGATACGATGTTAGCCGAGATCGAGCTTCTCGATTTCAGCCACAAATTCGGTGAGTTCCTTGATCGAAGAATCGATATCAGCGCGCTGGCTTTTTAACTTGGCAATGTGCGTGCGACATTTCTCAATGGTGACGCGGCGCTGTTCAACGCGGCCATCGTCCAAGTCATAAAGATCAATCATCTCGCGAATCTCGGTAAGGCTAAAGCCGACATTCTTGGCACGCATTATCCAGGCAAGACGCGCTCGATCCCGCTTTGAGTAAACACGCGTCAGGCCGACACGCGCTGGCGCGATCAGCCCTTCATCTTCGTAAAAACGAAGCGCGCGAGCCGTACAGCCGAATTCGCCGGTAAGATCAGAGATCGAGAATTGCTCTCGCTCCAGCTTGTCCGGCCTGTCCAAATGCGCGCCATTGCGGCGGGTCGTTTCAGCACTTGCCGGTTCTGCGGCATCATTGCGGTTTGTCGTGTCTGCTGCGGTAGCCATGCAATCTTACTACCTTACCTTTACGTGAGCGTCAAGTATTGACCTTTACGAGAGTGCCTCGCTCAAGGCGCCTGTAAAAGCATGAGGGCCGCCCGGTGTGACATGTTGGCCCCTCAGGCGTTGCACGAATGACCAGAGCATCCTGATCGCAATCAACCAGAATTTCATCGACCAGCAGGAAGTGCCCGGACGTTTCACCTTTGGTCCAGAGTTTGCGGCGCGAACGGGACCAGAACGTCACACGCCCGGTATCGATAGTTTTATCGATCGCCGCTTGATCCATATAGGCCACGACCAGCACTTCCCCGGTCGACGCATCGAGCACGACGGCAGTCAGCAATCCCTTCTCATCGAACTTGGGAAGGAATGCGCTGCCCTCCTCCACCGCCTCTTTGCTGGGCTGTTTTCCGGATTCTGTTTGGCTGGCCAAAAGCTTAATACCTCGATGAGTGGACGCGACAGTGCGACGGCTTGTTGCACGATAACCACATAGATAACGCAAAATCCACCATGCAGGGACTTCGCACTTTCGAATCTTAGACCGCGATGAGAGAAGGCTCGCCACGAGTTCGCATGGGCTCGTCCACCGGACAACGGTGCCACAGAGCGCCAGGTTCAGGGGGTTCCGAATCAAGCCATCCGCGGGGTGATGGTAGGTTCGGTTGAACGATGAGGGATTGGATCCTGGTAGCCAAGTTAGGGGGTGGCTGCCTGAGCTCTTTTGAGCGGATCCGCTTGATTTCGTCACGTGGCGCCCGGGGTCGTAATGACCTCGGGCGTTGTGTTTTCAGGGACAGAATCGCTCGCGGAAACGTCCCCCGCATCACGATCGATTACACGTGCGAAGCAGGCGATCGTTACCGACTTCGCCTTGGCCCCCAACAACACCCGAACGCAGGCATCGGATGTTGCACCGCTCGTCAGAACGTCGTCAACCAAGACAACGTGGCGATCAGCTATCAACGGCGCTCGCGATGGCCTGACGGAAATTGCGCCCTGCAACACCCGCCGGCGGGCTTTCGCGCCCAGCCCGCCCAGACTTGCGGTTTGCTTCGTGCGGACGAGGCCGTCGACCATCAAATCGCCCTTCCCTCGAACCGCAAGTTCCTTGGCCAGCAATCCCGCCTGGTTGAAGCCGCGCTGCCAAATCCGCCAACGATGAAGCGGCACCGGAATAAGGAGCGGCGGCTGACCGGTACGCTCAGGCAGCCGAGCTGCAAGCAAGCGACCAAGAAGCTTGGACAAGGCAATCTTGCGACCATGCTTGTAAGTCAAAACCAACTTACGCGAGGCATCGTTGTAAATCGTCGCCGCAACTATGCCGGCGTGTCTCGGTGGATCGGACAGGCAAACTCCACATTGCAGCCCACTGGCTTGTACACTTGTGGCAATCGGCCGTCCGCAGCTGACGCACGATGGTTCACCGGGTATCTCAAGCTCGCTCCAGCAGTCAGGGCAAAGCCCGCCCTGCTCCGCGATCGCGTCTCCACACAATGGGCAGCGCGGCGGATATAGCAAATCCACCACCGGTTTCAGACCTTCGGCGAGATGCGACCCGATGCCCATGTCCCATGATGTCGCATGACTTGCAGTCTGTAGGCAAGCACGGCAGGGCCAGCTGATGAGCTCCGCACCTCCAACCATATTCTCTCGCCAGCAGGCGGCTGCCAAATGGGGAAGAGCCCGCGATCGTCAGAGGCTCCACAACGGGGCGACTTACCTGTCGGACACAATCGCGCAGGACATTCTCGACCGACTCGACTTTATGCGGTTCGAACCATCACGAGCCTTGGTGGTGGGCGACTCCACCCAAGTCATTCCGGATGCTCTGCGTGCAAAAGGCATTGAAGGTTCTATCGGTCAGCTTGGCGAGCTCGATGAAGAACAACCCGGCCCAATCGGCGCGTTCGATCTCGTTGTTCACCTCCTGGGCCTGGGCCATGTCAACGATCTGCCCGGCGCGCTGATCCATGGCCGCAACGCCCTGACTGAAGGCGGATTGTTCATTGCTGCCTTTCCCGGAGCGGGAAGCCTGCCTGTCTTGCGGCAACTTGCATTGGCCGCCGATGGAGATCGCCCGGCTGCGCGCATCCACCCGATGGTCGATAACCGCGCGGCAACCGGCCTGCTCGAACGGGCGGGATTCAAGCGGCAAGTGGTCGACACCTTCCCTATTCGCGTCCGGTTTCCCTCGCTGCAGCGTATGATTGGCGATCTGCGCGACCATGGCCTTACCCGTTCGCTTGTCTCTCCCGTCCCGCCTCTGACCCGGACAATGTGGGCGCGGGCTGAGGAGCTGTTCGAGACACTGCGAGAGGACAAGGATGGCAAGGTTGTGGAGACGTTCGAAATCCTCGTCCTGACAGGCTGGAAATAGGCGGTTTGTCTTCGTGTACCGCGTCCCCAGCGTCAGCTATTTGAGCGCTGCTTGCGCCGCCGCGAGCCGCGCGATCGGCACTCGATATGGCGAGGCACTGACATAATCGAGCCCGGTTTCCTCGCAGAATGCGATACTGGCCGGATCGCCGCCGTGCTCGCCGCAAATGCCCAGCTTGATGTCCGGTCGGGTCGCCCGACCGCGCTCCGCCGCCATCTCAACCAGCTGGCCAACGCCATCGACATCGAGGCTGACAAACGGATCGCGCGCGAAAATGCCTTTGTCGACATAGGGCGCAAGGAAACGCGCAGAATCATCACGCGAAACGCCCAGCGTCGTCTGTGTCAGATCGTTGGTCCCGAAGCTGAAGAATGACCCCTCCTCCGCGATCTCGCCCGCCATCAAGGCGGCTCGTGGGAGTTCAATCATTGTGCCCACCAGATAGTCGACGCTGGCGCCCTTCTCCTCGAATACGGCGGCCGCGACGCGATCCACCAGCGCGCGCAGCAATTGCAGTTCGCGCTTGGTCGCGACCAGCGGGATCATGATCTCGGGCAGCGGCACTTCACCGCTCGCCGCTTGCACATCGCACGCTGCTTCAAAGATCGCCCGCGCCTGCATTTCGTAAATTTCGGGATAAGTGATACCGAGCCGACAGCCACGATGACCCAGCATCGGATTGAATTCGTGCAGCTCGCCCGCGCGGCGTTTGAGGTGATCGACCCCCAGCCCGGTCGCATCGGCCAGATCGGCAAACTCGGCGTCACCATGCGGCAGGAATTCGTGCAGCGGCGGGTCGAGCAGCCGGATCGTGCATGGCAGTCCCGTCATCACTTCAAAGATCGCCGTGAAGTCCGCCCGCTGTTCCGGCAACAGTTTTGAGAGCGCCGCGCGCCTTCCCCGCTCGTCTTCGGCGAGGATCATCTGGCGCACTGCGCTGATCCGCGCCGCGTCGAAGAACATGTGCTCGGTCCGGCACAACCCGATGCCCTCGGCCCCGAACTGGCGCGCCATTGTGCAGTCATCCGGCGTTTCGGCATTGGTGCGCACCCGCATCCGCCGATGCTTGTCAGCCCATTCCATCAAAGTGCCGAAATCTCCAACCAGTTCGGGTTCAATCGTTGGCACAATACCCAACATCACCTGACCATTGGCGCCATCCAGCGTGATCTCGTCGCCCTGCTTCAGCTCTTCATCGCCAATCCGCAAAGTGCCAGAATCCTTGTCGATCGAGACTCCATTTGCACCAGACACACACGGACGACCCATGCCGCGCGCAACCACCGCCGCGTGAGAGGTCATGCCGCCCCGCGCCGTCAGAATGCCCTGGGCTGCATGCATCCCGTGAATGTCTTCCGGGCTGGTTTCGACGCGAACCAGGATCACTTTCTCGCCGCGATTCGCCCATTGTTCGGCGGTGTCCGCGTCGAGCACGATCTTGCCCGCAGCCGCTCCGGGCGATGCTGGCAGGCCCGTGGTCAGCACATTGCGCTCCGCCTCTGGATCGAGCGTGGGATGCAGCAACTGATCGAGCGCCATCGGGTCCACCCGCAGGATCGCGGTCTTTTCATCGATCAGCTCTTCACCAACCATGTCGACCGCCATTTTGAGCGCGGCCTTGGCCGTGCGCTTGCCGGATCGGGTCTGGAGCATCCACAGCTTGCCGCGTTCCACCGTGAACTCGATATCCTGCATGTCGCGATAGTGACCTTCGAGGAGATCAAACACGTGGGCCAACTCGCTATAGGCCTCCGGCAGCGCCTCTTCCATCGAGAGCGGTTTCGCACCAGCTGCTTCGCGTGCAGACTTGGTGAGATATTGCGGCGTGCGGATCCCCGCGACGACGTCCTCCCCCTGCGCATTGATCAGGTATTCGCCGTAATACGCCTTTTCTCCGGTGGCCGGATCGCGGGTGAAAGCCACGCCGGTCGCGCTGGTATCGCCCATATTGCCGAACACCATGGCCTGAACGTTCACGGCGGTGCCCCAATCGGCAGGGATATCGTTGAGGCGGCGATAGACCTTGGCCCGATCGCTGTCCCAGCTATCAAACACCGCCGCAATCGCGCCCCAAAGCTGCTCGGTCACATCCTGCGGGAATGGCTTGCCCAATTCCTGTTCGACAATGGCTTTATACTCGCCGACCAGCTCGCGCCAATCGTCCGCGCTCAGCTCTGTATCCGCATAAAAGCCATTGTCTTCCTTGCGGATTTCCAGCGCCTCTTCGAAAAGTCCGTGATCGATTCCCAGAACCACATCGGAATACATCTGGATGAAGCGGCGATAGCTGTCCCACGCGAACCGTTCGTCTTCCGATGTGCTGGCAAGGCCTTCCACCGTCGCGTCATTCAGCCCGAGGTTCAGGACAGTGTCCATCATTCCCGGCATCGAAACACGCGCACCCGAACGCACTGACACGAGCAGCGGATCGGCAGCGTTGCCGAAGCTCTTGCCAACACTCGCTTCGATATGAGTCAGAGCCTTGGCGACATCACCGCGCAGTTCGTCGGAGAAGTCAGCGCCTTCCTGCAGATAGCGGACGCTTTCCTCAGTCGTGATCGTGAAACCCGGGGGCACCGGCAGGCCAATGCTGGCCATTTCGGCGAGGTTCGCGCCTTTGCCGCCAGTAACAGTTTTATCCCGCTGCCTGGAGTCTTCGTGCGCAGCATTTCCGCCAAAGGGGTAGACCGTTTTCATTCACATTCTTCCTTCTGACGGCGTACCGCAAATCCACTCGGTTCGCCGCAGCTCAAGCACGCTTGAAACACATGAGACAGTGTCCAGAGGCGAAAATCCATCACCCTTCGATCCGGCTAAAATCCGCGACCCGATGGACTGCATCGCGGAACCGCGCCAGCAGGCCAAGTCGGGCTTCGCGCTTGTTAGGATCATCGTCGTTCACCGTGACCTGTTCAAAAAAGGCATCAATGGGCGCGCGCAGAGTGGCAAGCGCTGCCATGGCGGATTCGAAGTCTTCCGCTTTGATCGCCTGAGCAGCCTTGGGCGCGGCTGCATCGAGCGCGTCGATCAGCGCCTTTTCGGCTGCTTCGGGCGCGTAGGAAAGCTCTTTTGCGGTTTCACCTTCTGGCGACCATCCCTCTTTCTTGAGGATGTTCGCCGCGCGCTTGTAGCCTGCGAGGAGGTTTGTGCCGTTATCGTCTGAGAGAAATTGAGAGAGCGCCCTCGCCCGGCCTTCGACCCGATCGATCCGCATATCGAGTTCCCCTCGCCATGCTCGCGACGCCAACACGTAATCGTGACGAACGCCTTCATCGCGAAGCTGCACCGCAAGGCGATCAACCAAGAACTCGGCTAGTTTAGTAGACAGAGCGAGGTTTGGTTGGCTTTGCCAAGCATGAACCACCGTATCGATCGAAAGTTTCAAGCTATTCGCTTGCACGAGGCGGATGAAGCCCAAGGCCGCCCGTCGCAACGCAAAAGGATCTTTCGAACCCGTAGGAAGAATATCGACCTTGAAGAAACTCAAAAG
>JBCAXQ010000052.1:0-13483 GCA_038534015.1 Pseudomonadota bacterium
ATGCTGCAGCAGCGGCGGCGCACCGTTCCCGGTACGCTGGGCCTGCCTTACCGCACCGATGACCGGAGCCTTGCTGCCGCGAGACATCTTTTTGATATTGAACGCACCAGCATAGCCGATCAGCAAATGACCGTGGCTCGGACTTTGACCATGAGTGAAAAGCAAAACGCACTGTTCGCCCAAGGCATCGCGCCCGTACCCAGTCAGTACGTGAAACAGGTCATGCGTGTCGCGTGAGCGTTCCAAGAACCATTGCGTAAGGTCATTGTACTTGGGTCGACCCAATGCATCGAATTCCGCCACTAGGCCTGCAGCTGTCAGGCCTTCACTCTCCATGAAATCACAATAGGCATGAGCAAGACTTCCCTTCGGGGTCTTCCTCAGGGTCGCGTGGTCATCAAGGATGTCTGGAAGGTTTGGCTCGCTCGCACGCAGGGCTTCGCCCTGCTTGGTCAGAGTGAAGTCTCTAACCCGTCCGATGTAGTTTTTGGGAGGAAGAGATTCGAATATCTTGAAGACTTCGCTGGTGTCCTCCTTGTCCCGTATCAGGTTACGGAAGTGACCGATCGCCTTTGGAAGGGAGTATCGCGGAGCAGGACGCTCCGGGTGGCGCAGGACAGTACCGTCGGCAGCAAATTCGGCGGGGGCGATCGTCATTCGTCTCGATCCTTGCGTGATTCGGAAGGTTACTGATTGAAACCGTTGTACATTCTCTTACTTACACTAATGTTAATAGCGTAAATGAGTCCGATTTCAAAACCCTTTTTGGAATCTGGCAGACCGTCGCTGGTTCAACCCTCAACCCATTCACTCAACCCATTCACTCTTGGGAACCCCAAGCAGCGACAAAGCCGAAGTCAAATCACCTCGGTCTATCCGTCCATTCGCCGCAGCTCGAGCCTTTGGCTTCGCGCGAAAGGCAAAGCCGTAAGTCGCGCTCTCGATCATCGGTATGTCATTGGCGCCGTCGCCCATGGCCAACGATATCGCCGCTGGCCCAAGCTTTGCGACTTCCTCTTCCAGGACGCTCTTCTTGGTGTTGGCATCGGTAATTGATCCGGCGAGGCCCCCGGTCAGCTTGCCCCCGACAACGTCCAGTGTGTTGCCGACCACCCGGTCAAAGCCCAACTCCTCGCCAATCCGATCCGCGAAGTGATGGAACCCGCCAGTGACCAGTGCTGTTCTGCAGCCCTTCGCTTTCAGTGTGGAAACCAGAATCCTAGCGCCTGGAGTCGCAGATATGCGGTCGGCCAGGCAGGTCTCGATCACGTCCTCGTCAAGCCCGGCCAGCAGAGCCACCCTTTCTCGCAAGGCGCTCTCAAAATCGAGTTCGCCCTGCATCGCGCGCTCGGTGATGTCGACAACCCGATCCTTGATGCCAGCAAAGTCCGCGAGTTCATCAATGCATTCCTGCTGGATCATGGTTGAATCCATGTCGGAAACAAAGACGTGCGGACACATGATTTCCACGTCGGAGACCAACATGTCCGCCGGGGAAAAATGCTCATCGATTGCCCTTAACACCGTTGCAGGGTCGCCATCGGCGAAGGTCAATTGCAACACATCTCCGCAGAAATCGAGCATCACCGCCGATGCTGTCCTTAGTCCCTGAGCGTCCAAACTGGCGCTCATTGCATCAAGACGTGTTTCCAGTGTCGCCGGTTCTGCTATCAGCCGCGCTATGAGCAAGTCTCAAACTCCTGACGGCATTATGCCGAACAATCCGGTGGCGCTCATTGCAGGGCCGACTGCGAGCGGCAAGAGCGCAATTGCGCTTGGCCTTGCCGATGCGCGCAAGGAAGCCGGCCTCTCCACCATCATCATCAATGCTGACAGCATGCAGATTTACCGCGATATTCCGGTGCTCTCTGCTGCCCCCGAAGTCGAAGAGAGCATTCGCCATCCCCACCGGCTTTATGGAGCATGGGACGCAGCCGAAGCCTGTTCGGCAGCAAGTTGGGCGGAAAAAGCGCGACAAGAGATCGAGAAGGCGCATAGCGAGGGGGCTCTTCCGGTCCTCGTCGGCGGCACAGGGATGTACATACGTGTTTTGCTGGATGGCATAGCGCCAATCCCCGCCATTGACCCCAAGGTCCGCGACGAAGTGCGCGCCTTGCCCGTCGATGCCGCCTATGCATGCTTGCAAATCGAAGACCCCGGCCGGGCCAGCCTGCTGGCGCCCAATGACAGTCAGAGAATTGCGCGCGCCCTCGAAGTGGTGCGTTCAACGGGCACCACTCTATCAGATTGGCAGCAGGCCAAAACTGGCGGGATTGGCGAGGATATTGAACTCCATCCTGTGATCATGCTGCCAGATCGCGAATGGCTATATGAACGCTGTGACAGCCGCTTCGTCCAGATGACTCAGCTTGGCGCCATTGAAGAGGTGGAGGCCTTGCTCGAAAGGAACCTCTCACCCGATCTTCCTGCAATGCGCGCGATTGGGGTGCCAGAGATTGCAGCATGTCTGCGCGGTGAAATCAGCAATGAGGAGATGATCGAACGCGGCCAGCAATCGACCCGCAATTAC
The DNA here is from genome assembly GCA_038534015.1 of Pseudomonadota bacterium. Classification (GTDB taxonomy): domain Bacteria; phylum Pseudomonadota; class Alphaproteobacteria; order Sphingomonadales; family Sphingomonadaceae; genus Erythrobacter. Next base: position 2,531 of record JBCAXQ010000052.1, read on the forward strand.
GCCAAGCGGCAATACACGTGGTTCCGACGACAAACGCCAACGGATTGGGTTCGGGTTGAATCGCAAAATGTCGATGCTGAGGCTCAATTTGCATCAATATTGCGCCATTAATGGTTGACGCGTTAGATTATGGCCCATAACGAGCATTTCGCTGGTCCGTCGCAAATCCGCTGCGTCGGGCCTGATTTATTGTTAAGAGCAGCACATTCCATGGATGCGAAACGCATTCTCACACGGCGAAGAGGAAGAACCAGTGTCGGATAAACCCAAAACCGACAAACGAAGTGGTGCGGCCATCCTTACCCAGTGCCTTATCGATCAGGAAGTCGAATATGTATTCGGCTATCCCGGCGGCGCTGTTCTACCGATTTATGACGAGTTGTTCGGCGACGAACGCATTCGCCATATCCTCGTGCGTCACGAAGCTGGAGCGGCACATGCGGCCGAAGGCTATGCCCGCTCGACCGGCAAACCGGGCGTAGTGCTGGTGACCTCTGGCCCCGGCGCAACCAACGCGGTCACCGGGATCGCCGATGCCTTCCTCGATTCAATCCCGATGGTCGTCATCACGGGGCAGGTTCCCACCCCCTTGATCGGCACAGACGCTTTTCAGGAAGCCGATACGGTTGGCATCACACGCCACTGCACAAAGCACAATTACCTCGTCAAAGACCCTGCCGAACTGCAGGCCACAATTGAGGAAGCGTTCCGCATCGCAACGACAGGTCGCCCCGGCCCCGTTGTCGTGGACATCCCGAAGGATGTGCAGATCGCCGTCCCTTCCTCTCAGGCCGCCGGCAAACTCACTGCATCGCATCGCTATGCGCCGCAAATGGCTGCCTCAGCGGAGCATATCGTCGAGGCGGTCGACATGATCGCAAGCGCCGAGCGCCCGATCTTCTACACCGGTGGCGGAATTATCAATTCCGGTCCGGAAGCGAGCCGTCTGCTGCGCCAACTTCAGGACATTACCGGCGCACCAACGACCTCGACACTTATGGGTCTTGGCTCGTTCCCGAGCACACATCCCGACTGGCTCGGAATGCTGGGTATGCACGGAACCTACGAAGCCAATATGGCGATGAACAAGTGCGATGTGATGGTGTGCATCGGCGCGCGATTTGATGATCGCGTTACTGGGCGACTTGATGCATTTTCGCCTGATTCCAAGAAGATACACATCGATATTGATCGTTCTTCGATCAACAAGAACGTGCCCGTGGATCTGGGTATCGTTGGCGATTGCGGGACCGTGCTTGGTCAGCTGATCGAGGCATGGGGCAGTCGCAAGCCGCAGGATCTGGGAGAGTGGAAGGCGCGGATCGCAGGCTGGCGGGCGCGCGAATGCCTCGCCTATCCGCCCAAGTCGAAGAAGAATCCGCAAGCGATCATGCCCCAACTGGCGGTCGAGCGGCTCCATGCCCTAACCCATGAACGCGACCCCATCATTACCACCGAAGTAGGCCAGCACCAGATGTGGGCGGCGCAGTATTTTGGTTTCGAAAACCCCAACAAATGGCTCACCTCGGGTGGGCTTGGGACGATGGGTTACGGTATGCCTGCCGCGATCGGCGCGCAGCTCGGCAATCCGGATGATCTGGTCATCGACATCGCGGGCGAAGCTTCGATCCAGATGAACATTCAGGAACTCGGCACAGCAAGTCAGTACCGCCTGCCGGTCAAAATTTTCATCCTCAACAACGAGTATATGGGCATGGTCCGCCAGTGGCAGGAACTAACCTATGAAAGCCGGTATTCGAACTCGTATTCCGACAGCCTGCCGAACTTTGTTGCGCTGGCCGAAGCCTATGGCTGGAAGGGTATTCGCATTCACGATGAAAGCGAGCTCGACGCTGGTATTGCGGCAATGCTGGAGCATGATGGCCCAGTGATGGTCGATTGCCTCGTGGCGCAGGAAGCGAACTGCTTCCCGATGATTCCTTCTGGGGCAGCGCACACCGAAATGCTGCTTTACGGTGATCAGGTCGAAGGCACGATGGACGATGAAGCGAAAGCGCTGGTCTGAGCGCTGACCGCTTGAGGGGAAATCCACCATGAAAATCGAAAGCGCTGAAACGGAGCGCCATGTCCTGACCGTTACGGTTGATAACGAGCCGGGCATCCTGGCCAAGATCACCGGCCTGTTTACCGCGCGCGGATACAACATCGACAGCCTGACTGTGGCGGATATCTCGGACGATCATGCGATCAGTCGGATTACCATCGTCACCAATGGCCCGCCCGAGGTGATCGACCAGATCGAGGCGCAGCTAGAGCGGCTCGTGCCGGTGCACAAGGTCACCGACCTCACTCAGGCCGGGCCACATGTCGAGCGCGAGCTGGCGCTGATCAAGGTGGCTGGCAGAGGCGACGCGCGGGTCGAAGCTCTGCGCGTTGCGGAGATATTCCGGGCCAGTGTCGTCGACACGACCACTGAAAGCTTCGTGTTCGAACTCACCGGAGCGCCGGACAAGATTGACAGTTTCATCGCTCTTATGCGCGACCTTGGACTAGTGAGCGTCGGGCGTTCGGGTGTTGTCGGAATGATGCGAGGCGCAGACGGCGCCTGAGAGAATAGGAAAAGCAATGAAAGTCTACTACGATGCTGACGCCGATCTCGGCCTCATCAAATCAAAGAAGATCGCCGTGATCGGTTATGGTTCTCAGGGTCATGCCCATGCGCAAAACCTGCGCGAAAGCGGCGTGGCAGACGTCGCCATTGCGCTGCGCAAAGGCTCTGCGACCGCAAAGAAAGCAGAAGATGCTGGCTTCAAGGTGATGACCAACACTCAAGCGGCCGAATGGGCCGATATCTTGATGATCCTCGCGCCCGATGAGCATCAAGCCGCGATCTGGGCGGACGATGTTGCCGGTCACATGAAACCGGGAAGCGCCCTCGCCTTTGCCCACGGACTCAACATCCACTTTGGGCTGATTGAACCTCAGGCCGATATCGACGTGATCATGATCGCACCAAAGGGCCCCGGGCACACCGTGCGCAGCGAATATCAGCGCGGCGGCGGCGTGCCCTGCCTGATCGCCGTTCATCAAGATGCCAGCGGATCAGCGCACGATGTTGCGCTCGCCTATGCCAGCGGCGTCGGCGGTGGTCGCAGCGGGATCATCGAAACCAACTTCCGCGAAGAGTGCGAAACCGATCTGTTCGGTGAGCAGGCTGTGCTGTGCGGCGGGATTACCCATCTGATCCAGGCCGGGTTCGAAACGCTGACCGAAGCCGGATACGCTCCTGAAATGGCATATTTCGAGTGCCTGCATGAGACCAAGTTGATCGTCGATCTGTTGTATGAAGGCGGGATCGCCAACATGCGCTATTCGATCTCCAACACGGCTGAATACGGCGACATAACCACCGGTCCGCGTATCATCACCGATGAAACCAAGGCAGAAATGAAACGCGTGCTTGCCGATATTCAATCGGGTCGCTTTGTGAAGAATTTCGTTCTGGACAATCGCGCGGGCCAGCCCGAACTCAAGGCGTCTCGCAAGGCAGCAGAAGCCCATCCGATCGAAAAGACCGGTGCGGAGCTGCGCGCCATGATGCCGTGGATCAGTGCCAACAAGCTGGTCGATAAATCCAAGAACTAGGCTAAACGAGGGGGCATGTTCCGTAATGTCCCCTCCACTCCTTTGATCCTGGGCCTATGCGCCCTGCTTTGGGTCGTTCTCGTTCTGCGCGCTGGGATGAGCACGAAAGAGCCTGAAGACTTCGTGACGACGGTGTCGCAGGGAGAGGTACAGACTTTCGCCAGAGAGCAATTGGCCGCCCTGCAACAACGGTCCTTCAGCGAAGACATTGAGCTGTGCGGGGTAATCTTTGAGGATAGCGATGGAGCGCTTGGCTCGACAACGATTTTACCCGGTGACCGGGCCAGCTGCGATATTCGTTTTTTTGACGAACCTGGCATGGCTCCTGTTGCGAGCTTCCATACCCACGGCGCGTATGGTCCTGAATTTGATAGTGAAGTCCCGTCGCTGCTTGACCTGCAAAGCGATATCGCAAGCCGAATGGACGGCTATGTTTCCACGCCCGGCGGCCGGTTTTGGCGGGTGGATTGGCAGTCTGAAGAGGTTGTGCAGATTTGCGGCGAAGGCTGCCTACCACAGGATCCAACTTACAGGCCATGCGCCGGTGATCGGGTCGTCGGTCAGTTCTCCATCCATGAGCTTGAGAAAAGAGCCCGTGGCGATCTTGGCAGCTGTTAAACTGCCCTCCTTAGATCGCAACACGGAGAAAAGTGACCGGAGGAACTAGGAGGAAATTCCCCCGGCCACCTGCTTGGCGCTCCTTACTTACTCGGGAGCGCAAGAACTCGCAGCACACGCACTGGCTGCACAAGATGCTGCATCGCAGGCAGCTGGCGCACAGGCATCTGCCGCGCAATCTGGTGCCGCGGCGCAGGCGCTGGCAGCACATGCTGACGCTGCACACGCACTTGCGGCGCAAGCATCAGCTTTCTTCTCAACCTTGGCCTTCTTGACCTTCTTCTTGGCAGGGCGTTCCTGAATGCGGCTGGAAGACCAGCTTGACGGACCACATGGCTCATCAGCCATTGCGGGCGCTGCGCCGCTCGCCATGGCAAGGCCACCAGCGACCATCATCAAACGGGCGAGGCTTTGGGGCTTAGTCATTTCATATTCCTTTCTGGTATCCATCTCGATTGTGTTCGGGGGTTTTTGTTCTTCGGGTATCGAGCGCCCCGACCTTTGAATGGGGCAACAGGGAGGTCGGGGCACCCAATCTGACATTTTGATCAGTCGCCGAAGCGTTTGCCGTCGGGGATGGTTGTCCACGCTGCATTCGCTTTTGCGATGAAGCCGGAAATATCCTTCAGCCACATCGACTGGACCTGCTTGTTCACGTTCAGATACAGCTTGCCGTCAACAATCCTGTAGACCTGCGGGTCTCCCGGTGCGAGCGAGCCGCGACTCATCGCCCAGGCACAGTGCCCGCCATACTGGGGGGCGTAGGTGGCCGGATTCTCCTTGAATTTCTCGGCATTGGCCTGGGTCGCAAAATGCCATTCGGCATCCATGTAACGGACGGTGTAACGGGCATCGCCCTTCACCGGCACACCGTCACCTTGGAAATAGCTGACCGTATCGAAGCCGCCCACTGCGATATTGCCTTGATTGACACCTACGAAGATGCCGCCATCGGCATGTGCCGGAGCAGCCATGGCAAGCGGTGCTGCGAGAGCGGCTGCCAATGCGATTAGGGGGAATTTCATTGCGGGGTTCTCCATAAAACTTGCTGTGCGGCGGCCACCGAGCTGGTCGTCAGGGGCATTGCCAGCGAGGGGTGAGCTGGCTTCCAGAAGGGGCTCTGGAATGTGGCTCAGTGGCCGCGCACATGATTGAGTTCGCAAGCTCGTGCGAATTGGTGACACAGCGATGAAAAAAGAATCTCTTCGCTGACCAATTGGCATGTCTCGACACTTGCTAGACCATGGTCCAGAGCATCAATCATGCGACTGAGAGATTGCCACAATATCGATGACTTTCGGCGCCTGGCAAAAGCACGGCTGCCCTTCCCTGTGTTCGATTACATCGATGGCGCAGCGGACGATGAACTGACAAAAGGCAGAAATACCGAGAGTTACGAGACTGTGGACTTGGTGCCTGATGTTCTTGCGGGCGTTGCCGAGATAAACCCTAGCTGCACAATACTTGGCCGCAGATCAGCGTTGCCTTTAATGCTGTCGCCTACAGCGGTGCAGCGCGCCTTCCACTGGCAAGGCGAAACCGCGGTGGCGAAAGCTGCAGAGGAGTTTGGCCTTTGGTTCGGTATCTCCAGCCTCGCTACCCGATCTATAGAAGAGATCGCAGCGCTGACAAATGGCCCGAAGATGTTCCAGCTTTACGTCCATAAGGACAAGGGGCTTAATTCGAGCATGATCGAGCGATGCAAGACATCAAAGTTCGATGCTCTCGCGCTCACAGTAGACACGATCGTATCGGGCAAGCGCGAACGGTGTCTGCGATCAGGCTTTACTACCCCTCCCCGCTTCAGCCCGGCAAGCATTTGGAGCTATGCGACGCGTCCGCGCTGGACGCTCGACTATCTGCTTCGTGAGAAATTTCGGCTTCCCAATCTCGATACCCATGTCAACGAAGGATCCAGTCAAGCTGTTAGCATTGCCGAGTACTTCGACACCATGCTCGATACATCGATGGATTGGGACACGGCAGCAAGGATCCGTCAGGATTGGGGCGGAACATTTGTGCTCAAAGGGGTGATGAGTGCGGGAGACGCACGCCGCGCAGTCGAGATTGGCGCTGATGGCATCATGATTTCGAACCACGGCGGGCGTCAATTGGATGGTAGCCGGGCACCCTTTGACCAGCTTCCCGAGATTGTCGATGCGGTCGGCGGAGAGATCGAGATCATCTGCGATGGCGGCGTGCGACGTGGAACACATGCTCTTAAAGCGCTTTGCCAAGGAGCAACCGCAGCCTCTGGTGGACGGTTATACCTTTATGCGCTCGCGGCAGCAGGCCAGGGCGGCGTCGAGCGCGCGCTTTCAATCTTGAAGGATGAAATCGAGCGCGGAATGCGGCTGATGGGGGTTACCGCGATCAATCAATTGACCAGCGAGCGTTTGCGCGCACGTTGAGCCATCAGCAGGGCCACACTCTGGTAGATTGTCATAATCTTGCAACGTCCGTATCGCCTTACCGCTTCCAAGAAACCAATCGTATGAGAGCCATCATGAAACAGTTTGCCTCTTCGTTCACACTGGCTGCTTGCCTGCTGGTGGCAGCGTGCAGCGGAGGTGTGGACGAGGCCAGCACCAACCAAGCCGATGATTTCGCCGCTCGCATCAATGGCGATTCTGGTGCAGCCAATACAGCCCCAAAAGCGAACGCTACGCCAGCAACTATTGCTCCGACAAGAGAAGGCGCTGCGGAGGGAGCTTTTGTTGCCGGTACCGCGACCGATCCGGAAGCCGCAATCTGCGGTGCCCCCAAAGTTGGCCCTTACATTGGGACGAAAGCCGATGACGCGGTGCGACAGGAAATCGTTGCTGCTGTCGGCCCGGAGAATGAAATCCGCTTCATTTTACCGGGTTCGACTTTCATCAACCCTGATCCAACTTCGCGGCGCTTGAATGTTATGTTGGACAATACCGGAATCGTTCGCGACGCGCGCTGCGGGTAGGAATTGACGCCAGAGCAGAGCCATCCTCATACAAACAAGCCAAAACCCCCACCGCTTTTTCAGCGGCGGGGGCGTCGCTCTTCCGGTACAACCACCGAAAGCCATGGCTATAGAGCAGGCTGTGATCAGCCTTGATAATGCTCGTCAGGCGAATGGGTCGGATAGTTTGCATCGCCTTTGGTAATGAACCCCGGAATATCGACTTCCCAGCGGTCCTGAACACCTTCGTTGAAGTTCAGATAGAGCTTACCGTCAACAATCTTGTAGACGTTTGGATTGCCTTCAGCGAGGGCGTCGTTCTCACCGATCGCCCATGCGCAATACCCGCCATAGGCTGGAGCGTACTTTGCCGGTTCGGCAATAAACAGCTCTGCATTCTCTTGGCTGGCAAACCGATAATCATAGCCCTGGTAGCGGACGGTATAATCAACAGAACCTTCAACAGGCACGCCGTCACCTTGGAAATAGCTGACCGTATCGTATCCACTCACGGCCAAAGTTTCGCCGCGAGTCTTGGTGTAAACCGGGCCTTGTGGTTCACCGCCAAGATCAGCCAGCAGAGTGACTTCGGCTGTTGCTGCTTCGCTGGATTCTGCAGCATCGGCAGTTTCGGTGGTCTCGGATGGGGCACTGCAAGCGGCTACGGTGGCGAGCAGGGCAACTGCAAAAAGTGATCTACGCATTGTTGTTCTCCTAAAAATCAAAATTGTCTCTCGAGATGCCTCGGAGTTCGCGTCTACCCTTCCGAAAGTTACACCCGAATACGATGCGGCGCTGATTTTCCTTGCTCGATTGCTGCGGATCGGTGGAGTTCAGAGCTTGCTATACGGAGGAAAATCCGCGAAACACTCGGGCATGAACCGCTCGGCATCGCTTCTACTACGACTTATCCGCCCTTGGGCGTGAGTTGTTGCGTGCCATAGGGACGCAGCGCGGCGCCCAAGGGAAACCAGTCACCCGAATTCGACGATTTTCCAGCAAGAGCCGCTTCATTTATGCCCATGTTATCCGATCCGACCCGCAAATACCGTGCTTTCCCGCAGGTGAATCTGCCCAACCGCCAATGGCCGGCACAGGTGATTACCGCTCCTCCCCGCTGGCTTTCGACCGATCTGCGCGACGGGAACCAATCGATCATCGATCCAATGGATGCGGTGAAGAAAAACCGCTTCTTCGATTTGCTTGTCGAGGTGGGAGTGAAGGAAATCGAAATCGGATTCCCGGCTGCCGGAGCGACCGAGTTCGACTTCATTTCCGGCCTCGTACAATCCGGACGCATTCCAGATGATGTGCTGGTGCAGGTCCTTACCCAGTCACGCGAAGATCTGATCCGGACATCGTTCGAAAGCCTTCATGGTGCGCGCTCGGCGATTGTACATCTCTACAATGCGGTCTCACCGGCATGGCGCGATATTGTGTTCCGGATGTCCAAAGACGAAGTGCGCGAAATTGCAATTGCCGGCGCAAAGGTGATGCGCGACGAAGCGGGCACGCGTCCTGATACCGATTGGCATTTCCAGTACTCTCCCGAAACGTTCTCGACAGCGGAACTCGATTTTTCGATCTCGGTTTGTGAGGCGGTTATGGAGGTCCTGGCGCCAACTCCGGACAACCCCATCATCCTGAACCTGCCCGCGACTGTCGAGGCGGCAACACCCAATATCTACGCAGACCAAATCGAATACTTCTGTCGAAACCTCCCAAATCGCGAGAGTGCGGTGATCAGCCTCCACACGCATAACGACCGCGGCACCGGTGTCGCAGCGGCAGAGCTAGGACTAATGGCAGGCGCAGACAGGGTTGAGGGGTGCCTGTTCGGAAATGGTGAGCGCACCGGCAATTGCTGCCTAGTGACGGTAGCGCTCAATATGTACACGCAAGGCGTAGATCCAGGACTTAATTTCTCCGACATAGACCGCGTGATCGAGACAGTCGAATACTGCAACGATCTTCCAGTTCACCAGCGCCACCCCTATGGCGGAGAACTGGTGTTCACCGCATTCTCCGGCTCGCATCAAGACGCAATCAAGAAGGGATTCGAAGCCAACTCGGCTCAGAATGACGAACACTGGCGCGTGCCTTACCTACCGATCGATCCTGCCGATCTGGGCCGCAATTACGAAGCGGTTATCCGCGTCAATTCCCAAAGTGGCAAAGGCGGCTTTGCCTGGGTGCTCGAACAGGATCAGGGCCTGAAATTACCCAAAGCGATGCAGGCGGATTTCTCCAAGCATGTCCAGCATCTGGCAGACGATCTGGGCCGCGAACTCAACGCGCAAGACATCTGGGAAGCGTTCAAAGCAACCTACCATGTGCAGACGTCGGAGAAGCATTTTCAGCTTGTTGATTACGAGGAAAGCCGCGCATCAGACGGCACGAGGATTTTCGTCGGCAAGATCGCAGTCGATGGCGGTGAGCAAAGCGTTTCGGGTCGCGGCAATGGACTGATTTCCAGTGTCGTGAGCACGATCGAACAGGCTTTTGATCTCGATCTGAAAGTGCTCGATTACACCGAACATGCGCTTGGCTCCGGTCGTGATGCCCGCGCTGCCGCATATCTCAAATGCGAAAGCGACGGACGGATAATCTGGGGTTGCGGGATCGATCAGGATGTTGCGACCGCCAGTGTGCGAGCAGTGTTGAGCGCGGCCAATAGCGCGATCATTTAGGTCGATAGACTTCGGCAGCACGTGCGAGACTGGGCTCGACCGTCTCCGACATGGTCGTACCCTTAGCAAGGCTGTGTAGAAACTGCTCCGCGCTTGCATGAATATCTCGAATGAGCGCATTCAATTCACTTGCTACGCCCGCGTTTGATGAAAGCTCCGCCGCAATCCCCCGAGCCAGTTTTTGGATACTTTCGATCGCTTCGCTAGACGCGCTCGCGCTGACTGCAGTCTCATCCACGCTGGCAGCTATGCGGGTTACCGTTCCAGTCTGCTCGGCGACTCTCCGGCACACCTCTTCGGTTACGTCACGGGTGTTGGAAAACGTTTCGAGCATACTGCGGTTCGACTGCATCGCTCGTGAGCTTGCCTCCTCAATACCACCCAAATGTGCGACAATTTCCTCGGTTGCCTTGGCAGTTTGCTCTGACAGACCTTTGATTGCACTGGCTACAACTGAAAAGCCCCGGCCTGCTTCGCCTGCCCTAGCCGCTTCGATCCGTGCATTCAGCGCCAGAATGCTGGTCTGTTCGGTAATGCTCTGGATCATCTGGGCAATCGATTGGATCGATGCGCTTTTTGTCGTCAGATCATCAACAGTTTCAAACGTTGCTTCGGCTATTGCTGTTGCTGAACCCAATGACTCGGAAGCTCGGGATAAGCGATCGACCATTTGCGCCAAGGTATGCTGAAGTTCGCCCGCTGTGTTCGCAGCTTCGCTCATCGCAGCTGCGGATTCTCGTGATGCCACCGCAACATCATCAGCCAAGACCAGGAGATCTCCATTAAGCGTACTGGCTTGCTGCGCAAGCGCCGAGCCAGCCTCGCTCTTGTCGGCTGCGCCTTCCACCGTCCTTGCAATGGCTCGCCGAAAGCCATCGGCCCGATCGCGTGCCCAGTGTTCGAACTCATTGGAAAAACAACTCTGAAACGCCTCCATGAAGATTTCGTCCTTCAGCGCCACGAGCTGTATGAACTTTTCCAGCAGATACATCGCTTCGTTTTCATTTCTGGAACCGCGAAGAATGATTAAGGATTCCGCTCGATGAACAGCACTGATGGCTCCAAGATGCGCGTGCGCTTTGGGTGCAATCTCGAAAACAATAC
>JBCAXQ010000053.1:0-13361 GCA_038534015.1 Pseudomonadota bacterium
CGCCATCGGGTATGAAGCCTTGAAGGAAGCGCTCGAAGAGGCGGGCGACCAGGCCGAGAGCTGATGGCGCCACTGATCGCCCGGTCCCCCACGATCCACGCCGGCGTGCCGTTGAAGCCAAGCCGTTGCGCGACCGACATATTGCGCGCGAGCTCGACCGAGACCATATCCGACGCGGCATCGGCCTCCGCCCTGGTCATATCAAGACCGGCAGCCTGTGCGGCGGCTGTCACGCTCTCGGGTGTCGAAGGGCCACGCTCGAACATCGCGCGGTGGAACGCATCATATTTTCCCTGCATGGCGGCCGCGAGCGCCATCCGGGAGGCGATTTCGCTTCCTTCGAAAATCGGAAATTCGCGGATGACAACCTTCAGCTGCGGGTCTTCGCTGATGAGGCGCTCAATATCTGCAAGGCTGGCTTCACAGTAAGGGCAGTTGTAATCGGTGAATTCAACCAGTGTTTTTGTGCCATTTGGGTTGCCCAGAACTGCACCGGGAAACACGGTCATCACTTCATCGCGGACTTCGGTAAGCCGCTCGCTCGCCTCCTGTTCCTGATAAGCCTCCGCCATTTGCGGCAGAAGATCGGGGTTGGAGAGCAGGTAATTGCGGGTGCGGTCATCAGCCAGCCCGGCATAGGACCATATGGCTGCACCAAGGAATCCAAACAGGAGCGCCATAATTGCGGTCGCAAGTGTGCTGGCAAAAGTCTTCATGGTGAAGGTAAGTCCCTGAAATTGAGCAGACGCTGTTAGCGGCGTTCGCGCAAACGTTCCAACTCGGCCCGTGCCTGCAAAGATATATCCTGAGCGCGGATCCAGTCTGGTGTACCCGGTTCAAGGCCAGCCTCGGCGGCCTGCGCACTGCGAAGCGCTTCGATATAGCGGCGACTCATCACCTGCTGTTCGGCGCTGGCAAGGCGGGCACGGGGAATATCACCCCGCTCAGCATAAACCACGCCGAGCTGGTACCAGGCGAAGGGGTTGAAACGGTCCCGCGCTACCGCTGCACGCAGCACTCTTTCAGCTTCGGCAAAATTTTCCCTGTCCTCGGTCGCGATGAGTGCGTGCCCGAACATCGATGCGATCAATGGCTGATTGCGGGTCAGTTCGGTCGCTCGGCGCAGCGGAGAGAGCGCCTCTTTAGGTTTGCCCGATTCGAGCAGCACCTGCCCCTTCACTTCGAGGAAATAGGGGTTGTCTGGCTCGATCGCGAGCAAGGCATCGACTTCCGCAATGGCTTCATTCAACCCGGCATCCTTGTGATGCGCGTAGGTACGGGCATAACGAGCGGGCACGCTGGTATCGCTTTCGGGATACCGCTGAAAGGTCCGGCGGGGTTCCGCCAGAAAACCGAAAAGCTTGGCCTGCATACGTTCAAACCGTTGCTGCAACGCGGGATCATCCGGTGCGTCCCAAGCAGGATCAACGATGTACGTCTCGCGCAGCCTGGCGATTCGATCACCCGAAAGCGGGTGCGTGCGCGTGAACTCTGCGTCGTCCGACTGGCTGCGGGCGTAGCGATATTCCTGATTGAGGAGTTTTTCAAAGAACGCGATTGAGCCACGTCCCGAGATTCCGGCAGCGGAAAGGTATTCTGCACCTGCAGCGTCGGCCGACGCTTCCTGAACCCGGCTGAAGGCCAAAAACTGACCCAGCGCTGCCCGCTGCCCAGCCATTATGGCCCCGATCGCGGCATCGCCTGATCCTGCCAGCGCGGCACCCACACCCAAAAGGAGTGAAAGGATGGTGATGTTGTTGGCCGCAGCGAATCCTTCATTGATGCGGATGATATGCCCACCCGTAATGTGCCCGAGCTCGTGCGCGATAACGCCTTGTACTTCGTTGGCGGTGTCGGCCGCATCAATCAAACCGGCATGGAGATAAACCACTTGGCCACCCGCCACGAAGGCATTGATTGATGTGTCGTTGACCAAAACGATGTCGACATTGCCCGGTACCAGCCCCGCCGCCTCCACCAGAGGCTCCGCCATATCATCGAGCAAGGCTTCGGTTTCCGCGTCGCGCAGGATCGACTGCGCGGCGACAGGCTGAATTGCGACAGCGAGACTCGCGAGAAGGGCGGTAAGGAGTGAAAGGGCGCGCATGGCCGCTGTGCTAACGCATTTCGCCCTGAACCGGAACTGAAGTTGTGTCGCGTGCCGTAACAGATCGAGCGAATTCTGCGATTGTTTCGTCCACGTCGCGCGAATTGCGCCAGGGAGACGCCAACGAGATCAGCGGGTCATTGTGCTCCATTGCGGGATAGAAATGGGTTTGGACATCACCGCCCGCTGCAACCATTCGGCCCGCAAGCTCCTGGCTGTTTCTGGGCCTGACGAGCGTGTCGTTCGCGCCATGGATCAGGAGAGCTGGAGGCGAGTCAGCGCGAACGTGGGCAATGGGCTGGGTGGTTTCGGGCTCAGCCGCATGGCCAAAGGCATCAACAGTGGACTCGCTATCGAACGGATAAAAGTCATATGGTCCGGATAGGCCGATCACGCCGGCGACATCTTTCGTCGATAACCCTTTGCGCCCGAGCCATCGCTCTTCCAGCGCTGTCATCACGACATTGTAGGCGCCCGCTGAATGACCCGCGATTACAATCCGGTTTGCATCGCCCCCATATTGGCTGATCTCGCGCGCAGTCCAGGCAACCGCCTCCGCAGTATCCTCGACCATAGACGGATACTTGCCATCCGGGTGGAGCCGATATCCGGCCAACACAACCACGAACCCTTTTGGTACAAAGGCGCGCCCAATAAATCCATAATCGCTTGGATCACCCGAACGCCAGCTGCCGCCATGGACAAACACGAGCACCGGCAAGCTTTCTCGAGAGCCGGCCTCTGCCTCAGGGCCCCAGACAATCAGCTTCTGTGCAGGATGATCACCGGTTGAAATCGAAGCGACGAGGCGCGCCTCGCCTGATCCGCCCGTTATGCGATCAACAGCACTCAGAACCGCCGGGCCATTGCGCGAAATGGCGAACTGCAGGGCAAGGCCCGCCACAATCACGAGTGCAACACCTGCGCCCAGCGCCCACATCGTCATCCGCAAGCCTTATCGCCCTTCATTCTGTCGCCGGTTTGGACGCGGACAGCGATAACGCCGGATGTGAGGTTCGTATAGAGCTTGCGTCCTGATTCTGGCTGGTCGCGAACTGCAGCAAAAAATTCGGCCCGAACGTCTAGCCGACCAGTTTGCGAGCCGCTTTTTCAATCAGGTTGATATCAGGATCGATCTCGCCCAGCAGCTCCACGCCGTTCTCCTCGCTGCGGCGAACCATTACGAGCGCAAATTCCGGCCCTTCCGCTTCGAGCGCTTCGAACATCATGGCTTCGAGGGCGCGCAGCTTCTTGGCGAGAGCCTCTCTCGGGCTGTCTACGGGTTCAACGGTCTTGCCGGCTTCTTCGCGGCGCAAGCGACGCTCGGCCTGAACAACAGCTTTGAGACCTCCTTCGGAAGTTCCAAGAAACTCGGCCAATGTGCCGCGTTCGATTCCGATCCGATGAGCGTGGCTCAATACGGATGCATATTCCGTCAGGCGCGTTTTGTCATAGTCACTGCCGAATACGAGCTTCACGATCGGAGTCATCGGGGCTCGTTCCTGAATCGTCAGCCCGCTCTCGGCGATCAGATCTTCGTAGCTTTCAGGCGATTCCTGCGCGGCCAGGGAGAAATCATAAGCGCGGCCAACAGCTGCATAGAGTGCGTGGCGGCTGCGGTCCTCGGAAACACGGGCGTTCTCGGCCAGTTCGCGAGCAGATGCCAGGCAGTCATAAAGCTCGGCGTCTTCCGCGAGAGGTGCAACCGCTGCCTCCGTCAGTTCAACAGGGTCGGCTGGAGCATCTACAGAATCATCTTCGGGCAAGTCATAGTCAGCCGCCTCAAATTCGGCGCTTTCGAGATCAAGCGCTTTCTTCGCAGGCGCTTCGATGTAGTCGCTCAGCGAAGCGAAATCGTAGGAGCCCAACTCGTCATCCTCGTCGTCTTCGTCGGGGTCATCCAGAGCATATTCACCGAAGTTCGGCATCGGCAGATCGCTGGCGATCCCATGCAGATCGGTATCGAGGGCAGGTGTCAGCGGGGCGACACCATCGTCGCTGTGGCTTGCTTCGTCTTCCTCAGCAGCGGGCGAATCCGCCCATTTTGTCACGGGATCGGCATGGTGCTTTTGCGGCTCGTCCTCTTCGACCTGGTCTGCCATCGAATCACCGGTTTCAAGCGCCTGATCGAGGTCCAGCAGCAGTTCGTCGGCCGTTACCTGGTCGGCAATCTCCTTCCAGTTGATGACGCCGTAGATGAAATCGATGGTTTCATCATTGCTGGAGAAAGGCAGCAGGATACCGCGATAGAGGATCGCAATGCCGCGTTGATTGACGAATTCCGCCTCGAATCCGATCGGCGCCTGGTTGGCCAGGATCTGCATATAGTGATCGGTAATCCGGCTCAGCAAAGAACGAGACGGCACATCGGACAGCCGATCGATCTCGCCTTCCGCTCCGCATTCTGCGCCGATCTTAACGCCCATGTACTGAACTATCGGATCGTCAATGCCAGAAGAAAAATCGAGGACGACACTGTTCGGGCCAAAATCGGGGAGGTTTTCCGGCTCTAGGTCCTCGATCGAAGGAAACGTGCGCTCACCCAATAGGCTTGCCCAATGATTGTAGGCGCGCACCTGCATGCGACGCTCATCCTGGCCGATTGCGTCCGGTGGAAGATCGTTTGCGATGGCTTCTTCAGACGCATCCCAATCGTGGCTGTTGTCGGCAGGCTCTGCTGAATCAAAAGTGCCCCGCAGCGTGTCCATGGCCCGTATTGCCCCTTAAGTGACGATAAAATTATCGATGTCACCGCAGGTTCTGGCGGGGCATGGTAAACATGTCGTTAAGTTGCCCGGGAAAGTTCGGCTGGGCATGTGGGCTTCCCCCACAGCGAGGGTGTGGCCCTTGCTGTATCAGAGGCTCCAATAGCGCATTTTGATCGTCAGGCTTTGCGCTGTTTGGCCATGATCAAAGACCGCGTCCTTAAATTTTGGCGGCCCCATGCGCACTTTGGCATCGCGCGAGAAACCATAGCCTTCCTTGGGAACCATGCCGAGCGCACGATCGGCCTTGCCGTTGTCGTTCTCATCATGAAGCAGGGCAACCGCGTAGCTACCCGGTTCGACACCCTTGAACCGGATCGTGATCGTTTCACCGGCTGGCACCACCGTGCGATGCGAATTGGGGTCCTGCCGGCATTTGGGAAAGACTTTGGAATTGGTGGTCATGCAGGCTCGCACCACGCCTTCGCTTGATCGGATGTTGGTGACAGAGATCGTGACCTCATTGGCGAGCGCAGGTGCAGCGGTTGCAGAGAAGCCTATCGCTGCAATCAGGCTTCCTGTGATCGGCCATGCCCGGCCTCGCTGACAATTCGAGCCGAGAGACCTCGATCCGTCCCGCAGATGCGATCCCAAAACCGGAAGTAGAGCCCGAAATTGCATTGATATTCCTCATGATGCCGCTCGTGATGGCTAGCCGTTATCAGCCAATTCCCCAACGGTGAATGAACGATCCAGCGGGGGAAGACTTCCCAGCCCATATGATTTGTGACGCCCATGACCGTCATGATTGTCAAAACCACCCCTAGAACGCCGATATGAATTGGTATCAGGAATACCAGTGCCGGGATCACGATTGCGCCAGTCAACGCTTCGATCGGATGAAAGCTCATTGCGGTCCATGCTGTGGGTGGTCTGCTGTCGTGGTGCACGGCATGGGCGAGCCGAAACCAGTATCGCCGATGCATCAGCCGGTGGGTCCAGTAAAACCAGGTGTCATGCGCGATCAGATACAGGAAGGCCGAAAGCGGTATGTACCACAGCGGATATTCGCCGATGTCGAGATACATTTGCGTCCAGCCATGGTGGCGAAACCCCCAGATGATGATTCCGGCTGGGACCCCGTAAATGCCGGCCGACAGCAGTGACCACCGGATTTCCCGGCGGATTTGATCGTCCAGCCCAGCATACTGACCAGGTCGAACTTTGCGCGTGATCCACGCAAAAACGCCGCTGGATGCCCAATATCTGAGTGCGACCAGAACAGTCGTTGCCCCGCCGGCGAAAGCCCAGGCAAGCAATGTGGAAGAGAGATCGGACATAGCCACAAAAACTCTTATGCCGAACATCCCTCAGCCAAAACAAGCCATAGCGTCAACAATCACCCGGCGCTTGGCAGCTCGGCGCAATCTGAATCTATCAGTCCCGTAAAACGACGCATGGCTGCCCGCGCCAATTGTTCGGTCAAGGTCTTGCGCCGCGCGGTGGCCAATGGATCAAGCGGAGCGTGCCGCAATATCTCCCCATCGTAGCCGTCCGCCACAATCACACCGCATTGATCCGGCTGATAGGCTTCGCCGTCAAGAGGAGAGCGATCGAGCGACGGCGGCACGGCCCAGAAGAACCGATCGCAATAATCAAGATAGTCTGGCCATTTGCTATCCCCCAGCAGATCGCCGCGCGCGACCTTGATCTCGACGATTACAACCATGCCTTTCGCATCCAGGCCCATCAAATCAGCCCGGCGGCCATTCTTCAACGGCATTTCCGGCAGACACCAAATACCATTGCGAGCGAACAGACGTGAAACTCCTCGCGCAACCGATGGAGCATCGTCCTGCCGGTTCGAATCACGATATATTGCAGCGTTTCCCGTCATTTTGACATGCTGGAACATACCACGAACATGGTCAAGTGGATTTATCGAGCGAAGGGTTCAGGCGGCGTCCTGTCGGTACTCTGCCTCGTCCTCGACAAGCGCCATCACAGCATTGCGGGCCGTATGGAACTCTCGCCAAAGGGCCAATGCTGGTGCCGTCACATCTTGCCCGCGCGCCGCAATCGTTCGCAGCGCGGTCAAACCTGGCTGCATCATGGCATCGATATCGTCGACGCTCTGCCACGCCAGATCAATCGACCAATCCGCCTGTCCGTAGAGGAGCGCCGGGAAGTGCGCCAGCTCTCCTTCTAGCGGTTCAGCGGCAAGGCCCGCCTGATCAGCGAGTTCCGCTGCATCGGCATGCAAACGCTTCCACCGAATGGCAAACGCTTCAGCCGACTGGATCGACCGGTCTAAGGTGTCGCGCATTGCGCGGGCTTGATCTGGAAACAGTGCCGACATTATGCCTCCGACCTAAATCGGATGGCTTGAAGATCGGTTAATCCGCGAGTCCTGCAATCGTCGCATAGCGATTTGGTTGGCCCACGCATTTTTGTTGGCTTGAAGAGGGCAAGCTTGCTAAGCGCTGCCGCCACCGGCCGCCAGGCTCATGCGCACCCGTAGCTCAGCTGGATAGAGCGCTGCCCTCCGAAGGCAGAGGCCAGAGGTTCGAATCCTCTCGGGTGCGCCATTTCTTAGCCGGTCAACCCCACCAACATGCGGCATCTGGCATCGACGTTCCAACACTGTCATAGGGTCCAGGTGACAACCCAACGCAACAGCCAGTTCCAGTCGCTCGTCGACCTCGCGGCCACGGCGCTCGCGGCCAAAGACTATCGCCAGTGCCATGAACACTGCATCGCTGCGATCAAATTGGACCCTCGCCAGGGTGAACCATATCTCCTGCTTTCTGTTCTGACGTCGGATCATGGCAACTATCCTAAAGCCATCGAAATCATCGAGATGGCGATCAAGCATCAGGGCCCGCAGCCGCGCTTTCTGGCCCAGCAAGCCAAGTGCCTCGCCCTGCTCAGCCGCCATGAAGAGGCGGCAGAGGTCGCAGACGAAGCGGCAAAAAGCGATAATCTTGATCAGTTCTCAGCCGAGACGCTGGGCGTTGTATTCAGCCGCCTGGGCGAACATGCGCGTGCCGTTCCCCTGTTCGAATGCGCATCCAGCCACGATCGGACCAATCCGGAATACCAGTACAATCTGGGTGCATCGCTGCAATTTTCGGGCAAGTTTGAAGAGGCCGAGCATGCGTATATCAAGACGGTCGAGCTCAAGTCCGATCACCACAAGGCGCATTATGGGCTGGCTTCCCTGCGCGACCAAAGCGATGAAGATGCGCGCCTGGAGCGGTTGATTGCCCTTTTCGAGGCAACCGCCGAGCCCGACGCCGCGCTTCATCTGGGTCATGCCATTGCCAAGACGCTCGAAGACAAGGACGCCTACCCGGAAGCTCTCGACTATCTCCTAGAGGCAAAGGCGCACAAACGTTCTACGCTTGAGTATGATTTTTCGAGCGACAAGGCCCTGTTCGAGGCGGCCAAGGGTCTGGTGGATATCGATATCGATCCCCTTGCTGAGGGCGGCGGCCCAATCTTCATCGTCGGAATGCCGCGCACCGGAACCAGTCTGATTGATCGTATTCTGTCATCACACAGCGGCGTTATGTCGATGGGGGAATTGGCGCATTTCGGCCTGCTGCTGAAGGAACAGACGAAAACGCCGTCCCCCTTTGTGCTCGATCAGGAGACGCTTGAGCAGGCCCGCCACATCGATCTGGCGCTGATTGGTGATCGCTATCTGCAAATGACGCGGCGGCTGCGCGGCGGTACGCCAAACTTCATCGACAAAATGCCGCTCAATTTCTTCTATGCGCCATTGATCCTTGCGGCCCTGCCCGCTGCGCGCGTCGTGTGCGTGCAGCGCAACCCGATGGACACGTGTGTCAGCAATTTCCGCCAACTCTTCAGCACCAGCTATTCCTACTACAATTACTCTTACGACCTCGAAGACACCGGGCGGTTTTATGTCGAGTTTGATCGACTGATCGACCGGTGGAGCGAAGCGCTGCCTGCTGAACGGTTTGCAGCCGTGCAGTATGAGGCCGTTATTGCCGACCAAGAGAAAGAGACACGTCGCCTGCTTGAATTCTGCGGCCTGGAATTTGAAGAAGGATGCCTGGAGTTCCATGCCAATCCAGCCCCGATCGCAACTGCAAGCTCGGTTCAGGTCCGAAGCCCGATTTACGGATCATCTGTCGATCGATGGAAGAAATTCGGCCAAAAACTGGCCCCTCTCGAGGCGATCATGCGGGCCGCTGGCAGGCTGTAGGACTGCGTGAATTGCCACTTGGCCCGACAAACGGCGCTTAACAACGGACAAACCGCGCAGAAACTCTGACGAGTGTCACAGAGTTGCAAATTTGCCGCGGGTGCTCAGAAATCACACTCCCTTGTTTGCAGGTGCGAAATATCATTGATACTCCTTGAGGCTCTGCGAACTATCCTACTCTCCTAGGGGGTCTATTTGTGACAAAATTCCAAGAACGGGCTGCAATCACCAAATCAATGCTGATGGGCGGCTCAATGCTTGCACTGTGTGCAGGCGCTCCGGCTTTCGCGCAAGACAATGAAGCGACGCCGGAAGCCGAAGACGACAATGTGATCATCGTTACGGCGACGCGCCGGGCGGAATCCGTGCAGGACATCCCGCTCAACATCGCCGCAGTCGGCGCAGCCCAGATTGAAGAACAGGGCCTGACAGAGCTCTCCGACCTCTTGCCGTTTGTACCGGGGATCAACATTGTCGATCGCGGTGGACGTCAAGGTAACCCGATTATCGTTCGCGGTCTGAATGTCGATGCGATCGGCTCCGGCGATGGCAACAATGATGGCGGCGGCACCGTGGCCACGTATCTTGGCGAGATCCCGGTTTTTGTCGATCTGAAGCTGAATGATCTTGAGCGGGTCGAAGTTCTGCTTGGCCCGCAAGGCACGCTCTATGGCGCCGGCACCCTTGGTGGCGCGATCCGCTACATCCCGCGCAAACCGCAATTTGGCGAAACGACCGGGACATTCCGCGGTGAAGTTTCCAATTATTCGAAAGCTTCCAGCCTCAGTTATGAGACCGGTGCGACGCTCAACATCGGGGTGACGGATACATTCGCCATCCGCGGGTCGATAGATTTCACCGATGATTCCGGTTTCATCGATTATGTGAACGTGGTTTCCGAACCGGGCGTTACAAACCCGGATACGGCCGATGGCCTCCAGCGGATCAAGGACGCCGACGGTGAACAGACGCTTTCGGGCCGCATTGCCGCCCGTTGGGAGCCAACACCCGGCCTCGATGCAACGCTCACTTACTATTATCAAAATGCAGAGATCGAAGGGCGTCGGGTCTCGCATTTCCGCGGCCTTGTTCCCGGTCTGCTCGATGGCGAGGCAAGCGTCGGTCGCTATGAGAATGCATTCCGGGTCGAAGAGCCTAACGAGATCGAGAATGATCTCCTGGCGCTCGAAGTGGTTGCCGATCTAGGCTTTGCCGAACTTACGTCGGCCACCGGCTTGAGCACGTTCAGCGATGATGGTCAGCGCGACCAGTCAACCCTGCTGATCACGCTGGAATACAGCTACGAATTGTTCCCATCCTTTACAGCCTTCACCCGCGAAGTGGGCGAAGAAGAACGGATCAATCAGGAAGTCCGGCTTGTATCCAAACATGGCGGACCGTTCAGCTGGATCATTGGCGGTTTCTACAACCGGTTTGAATCAGCGGGTTCGTCATCGGAGTTTGTGCCAGGCTACGTTCCTTTTGTGAACCAACCTGCGCTCGATTTCGGCCTGACTGATCGCCCGGACAATCTCGAATATTTCTCGACCAGCCGCACCCAGTTGACCGAGCTGGCAGCCTATGGCGAGCTGAGCTACACCCTGTTCGATCAGCTCACGATCACAGTCGGCGGCCGGTATTACGACTATGATCTCAAATCGGCCGCATCGGTGGATTTTCCGCTGTTCGAACCGCTCAGTTTTACGCCGCAGACGCTGGATGAGATCGCGAACAATCCGTTTGATCCCGATCTGGCCCAGTCGGACGATGGCTTTCTGTTCAAGGTCAATGTGGCTTGGGAAGTGAACGACGATTTGCTGGTTTACGGTACGATCAGCGAAGGTTATCGCATCGGCGCGAGCAATGGTGTCGGGCAATGTACAGAGGCGCAAGCCTTGAGCGATGAACAGATTTCATGCTCTCTGGAGTTGGGGCAAGAATACAATGACAATGGGCAGATTGTTACATCTGTCCGCGATGAGCGCCAGTACACGCCCGACCAGACCCGGAATTACGAAATCGGGTTCAAGTCGACGCTCGCCAATGGCGCGGCCACGTTAAACGCTGCGCTGTTCTACATTGACTGGATCGATCCACAGCTTGGCGCGGCGACCGTGAAAGCCAACATTCCAATCACCGTCAATGGCACGGGGGCGGAAACGAAGGGGATCGAATTGTCCGGCAGCTGGGCTCCGACCGATCGCCTCACCTTCCGCGGCAACTTCAGCTATGTCGATTCGCAGCTCACCGCGCTCACACCCGCTCTCGTCCGTACTATCACGCCTCCGGGATTTGGTTCTGCCTTCGATGATGGTGAATCGGGGGATCGCCTGCCAGGTTCGCCCGAAACGCAGTTCTCGATCTTCAGTTCATACGAGCAGCCGCTCAGCAACGGCGATGGGCTGATCTTCAATGCCAGCTTTGCATGGCAGGGCGACGTCCTGACCCGTACCGGCGGGCGGGGCGATAGTCTGACGCTTGGTAGTTATGGCGTAGCCAACGCCTCGCTGACCTACGACGCAGACACCTGGTCTGTCACGCTGTTCGCGGACAATCTCTTTGATGAGTTTGCAGAAACAGGCGCGATCGGAACCGAGCTGAACAATCAGACCGTGACCGATTTTGACGGGGGCACAGTGTATGTGCGCGGGTTCTCCTCGCACATTCTGCCTCCGCGCCAGGTAGGCCTGCGGTTCAAATTCGATTTCGGCCAATAGTCCGAAAGAACAGCTCGGTCTGACCGAATTGTGGGAGCCGCAAAGCCAACGCTTTGCGGCTCCTGCTGTATCCGCGGCCACCACCCCCACTTTTGACGATACGCCTGCGGGCTGGCGTCGGCTATCTCCCGCTGATCAGATACACTGTTGGGAGACGGCGCGATGGATCTCGGACTTAAAGGCAAGAAAGTCATCATGAATGGCGGCGCGCATGGCCTCGGCCTTGCTTCGCTCAAACTGTTTGCAGCCGAAGGCGCCGATGTCGCTTTCTTCAGCCGCAAGGAAGACAAGATCGAGGCTGCAAAAGCTGCGATCGATGCCGAAGGACCGGGCAAGGTCTTTGCAGAAGTGTTCGACATGGCGAGCGGAGGTGATGCCTATAAGGCATGGCTCGAGAAAGCGGCTGGCGAGCTGGGTGGTTGCGATATCTTCATCCACACCGCTTCATCCTCCGGCACTGGCGGCACCGGGGACTGGCAAAACGGCCTCGATATGGACATCATGGGCGCGGTCAACGGCGTCGAAGCGCTGACTCCGCATCTGGCGGAATCGGACAGCGGATCTATCGTGTTCATGAGTTCGACCGCTGCGCTTGAAACCTTTATTGCACCGCAGGCCTTCAATGCGCTCAAGGCAGCGCTGATCACCTATGGCTCGCAATTGTCGCAGGCCATGGCCCCGCAGGGTATTCGAGTGAACTGCGTATCGCCCGGAGCGATCTATTATCCGGGCGGCAACTGGGAAGTGATCGAAGGCGCGATGCCGGAACTGTTCCAGGGCACGCTCGCCAAGATGCCGATGGGCCGCTTTGGCAACGATCTGGAGGTCGCCAAGGCGATCGTTTTCGTCGCAAGCCCGGCCGTGCCTTACATGACTGGTACCAATGTCGTGGTCGACGGCGGCTTCACGCAGCGCGTCCAGTTCTGATCTGGCTGTTTCAAGCACAATTCCCAACAGGAAGGGCCCCTCTGTATGGCTGACATCGATCGCGACAAGCTGCTCGATATCTACACCCGCACTATGAAAGTGAATCGCACTGACGAGAAATTCCGAGAGCTGCTGATGCAGGGAAAAGTCGCGGTGATGTATTACTGTGTACGTGGGCAGGAGCTGGTGTCCGCGGCTGCCATGGCTGCACTTAATGACGACGATTATGTCGTGTGCACCTATCGCGGCCAGGGCGAACAGACCGCCAAAGGCATTCCGATCGAGAAGTGGTGGGGTGAATGCCTCGGCAAGGCGACCGGCACATGCAAAGGCAAAGGCGGCACCATGCACATCACCGACCCGGAAACGGGCATTATGGTGACGACCGGTGTGGTCGGATCCGGTCTGCCGATCGCCAATGGCCTTGCCATGGCCAGCCAGAACAACGGCGATGGGCGGGTCACGCTTGTCAGTTTTGGCGATGGTGCCGCCAACATTGGCGGTTTTCACGAAGCGATGAACATGGCCCAGCTGTACAAGTTGCCGGTGATCTTCCTGTGCCAGAACAACCGCTATGGCGAACACACCGCCTATGCGGATCACACCGACAGCCCCACTATCGCTGCGCGCGCAGAGGGGTACGGGATGAAGGGTGTCACGGTCGACGG
>JBCAXQ010000054.1:0-13099 GCA_038534015.1 Pseudomonadota bacterium
ATGCCACCCATTCGCAGACCGGATCAGCTGATGGATGGGAAGCGCATCGAAAAATTCATTGGCTACCAGCATGATCGGTGCGTCATCGGGCAAAGTGGCCAAGTCATCGTGATGAACCACGCCTGGCATGCTCCCGCGCTGAATCAGGCGAAGACTCTCTGACGCTTCGACGAAGTGCACGGCGGGATTGAAATCGTATCGGGCGGCACTGCGCAGCGCATCGCTCGCCAAAGTCCCTCGTCCTGGCCCCAACTCGACGTAATAGACCGGATCGGGCGACCCCATCCGGACCCAGAGATCGGCCAGCCAAAGACCAACCAATTCACCGAACATCTGGCTGATTTCCGGCGCGGTAACGAAGTCGCCTTCTTCACCGAGGGGATCGCGTGACGTGTAATAGCGCGCATTGCTCTCACCCATGTATTGAGCGAGACTGATCGGCCCGGTCTCCCGAATAAGGCGACGGAACATCGCCCCCATATCGGGTGGATTGGTCTGTTCGGGCATTTCGGGAGCCGGTGCCTGTTCGTCTTCAGGCTCGTCGGCAGAAGTGCTCATGCCGTCGCCGGATTGCTCCCGTTCTTGCCGGTCCCCTGGCCCAGAGGTTTCTTCATCACGGCGTAGAGCGTGACAATCAATCCAACCAGTATCAGCGGTATCGTGAGCCATTGCCCCTGACTAAGTCCCGTTTCGACCACCCGATGCGCCAATTGTGTATCGGGTTCCCGAAAGAATTCGTTAAAGAATCGCGCCGCACCCATTCCCAGCGTGAAAATTCCGACCAACAGGCCGGGCCGATAGCGGGCGTTCGTTTTCCAGAACAACAGCGTCAGAATGATAAGCAACGCCAAACCTTCAAGCCCGGCCTGATAGAGTTGACTCGGGTGGCGAGTAACCTCGCCGGCACCCGGAAACACCATGCCCCAAGACACATCAGTTTGACGGCCCCACAGCTCGCCATTGTTGAAGTTTGCGAGCCTGCCCAGCATCATCCCCATCGGGACATTGACCGCGATATAGTCGCAGACTCGCAGAAAGTTCAGCTTGCCGCGCAGGCTCACCAAGGCGATGGCCGCAAGCACTCCCAGCAGCCCGCCGTGAAAGCTCATCCCGCCGTCCCAGACACGCAGCAATTGCCAGCTGATGAACCCTTCGCCCGAGAAATCGGTGAAGGCACTGGGAATGCCGGTGTCTCCGCCGGTGTAGAACGCTGCATATCCCAGCCGACCGCCCAGGATAACGCCCAGCGTGCAATAGAAGAAGAGATCGTCAGCATGGCGTTGTGCCATCGGTGCGCCAGGCGCCTTGATCATCTTCGACAAATGCCAATAGGCGAAGCCGATACCAATCAGGTATGCGAGCGAGTAAAACCGCAAAGTAAAGAAGCCCAGGTTTATGCCAGGGCCGAGGCTTAGATTTTCCCAATAGATGGGTTCGGCAGCGCCGCTTGCGACGAGTAGTGACAGCACTTAGCTAACCTCTTATTGACCCGTTGATTCGTCAAAGCACAACGCTTTGACGCGCTTGCGTGGCGGCTTTTGGCACAGCGAGGTGGTTGGGGGAACCCTCGTGCGGGCTGGAGCTTTCTGATCATGGAGTATCAGAGCGACGCAGGCGTCATAAAAGTAGAAGGAGAGACCACCGCATGCCCACACAGCTGGACACTGCGCTAGAAACGATCATCGGCGAACTGACCAAGGAAGGTCAGCCATTCTACACGGTGCCGTTTGAACGCGATGGAATTGAGCTACCCAGCTTTGCTGTCGCTCCTCCGACAATGGCGCATTATTTCGCGCATTTCTGCAACCAGCACAAAGACGTGGAATTCCTGGTCGACGGGGACATCCGTCTGACCTTCGGCCAATGCTGGGCGGCGGCGGCATGCGTTGCGCACGGTCTGGCAACCCAGCACGGCGTCGAAAAAGGCGATCGCATCGGAATCGCTGCGCGCAATTCGGCCAACTGGATGATCGCCTATATGGGCATCACCATGGCGGGCGGATGCGCGACCTTGCTGAACGGTTTCTGGTCGGGTGACGAGCTGGCGTACGGCATTCGCCTCGCCGAATGTAAGATCGTGCTCGCAGACGCAGGCCGCGCAAAGCGGCTCGAAGGCACCGATCACGCCGCCAAACTGGTCATGATGGAGCACGATTGCGCTCCGAGCGAAGGCCTTGCGGCAACGTGGGCGCAGGGCGACACCGCCATGGCCATGCTGGGCCAGCTCGGGCCCGATGATATTGCCACTATCCTTTACACTTCCGGTTCAACCGGACAGTCAAAAGGCGCATGGTCAGATCATCGCGGCGTCGTGCACGGCGTGATGAGCTATGTCAGCCAAAGCGCGATGGCCAAGCTTCTCCTCGAGGGTCAGGGCCAGGATATGAGCGCGCAACCCTGTGCGCTGGTCGCAGTGCCGCTGTTCCATGTTACCGGCGAGGTGCCATTGTTCCTGCAAAGCTATGCCATTGCGCGCAAGCTTGTGTTGATGCCGAAATGGGATGCCGCAGAGGCGCTGCGCCTGATGGCCGACGAGAAGGTGACCTATTTCGTTGGCGTTCCGCTGATGAGCTATGAAATCGCCAATCATCCTGATCGCGCGAAGTATGATCTTTCGGCGTGCAAGAGCTTTGCCGCAGGGGGCGCCCCGCGTCCTGTCGAACATGTGACCAAGATCAAGGAAGCGTTTCCCGAAGGATTTCCGCTGCTCGGCTATGGCCTCACTGAAACCAACGCGGTTGGCTGCGGCAATTTCAACGAGAATTACATGGCAAAGCCGGGCTCCACAGGGCGGGCAAGCCAACCGATGGTCGATCTCGCGATAATCGATGATGATGGCAACAAGCTGCCACAGGGGAGCATAGGCGAAGTCTGCATTCGTTCGATCGCGAATTTCCGCGGTTACTGGAACAACGACGAAGCAACCGCGGCCGCTTTCACCAGCGACCAGTATTTCCGCACGGGCGATCTCGGCTATCTCGACGAGGACGAGTATCTGTTCATCGTCGATCGCAAGAAGGATATCATCATCCGCGGTGGCGAGAACATTTCCTGCATCGAGGTTGAGGACGCGATTTATGCGCATGACGACATGGCTGAATGTTCGGTCTTCGGCATTCCCGATGAACGCATGGGCGAAGTGCCGGCCGCTGTGTTCCGCATCAAAGATGGCCGCGATGCGATGACGCCAGCCCAATTGCGCGAGTTCCTGTTGAGTCGCATCGCCCCGTTCAAGGTGCCGCTTGAAGAGCATATCTGGGTCGCCACCGAAGTCCTGCCACGCCTTGGCACGCAGAAGATCGACAAGCGCACCGTGCGACAGAACTTCGCCGCTGACCTGATCGCCGCATGATCATGCGGGACGCGCTGATACTCCGATGACGGGAAGGCGCGTCCCCAATCAACGGGCGATTATCGATCGCCGGGCCGTCTCGGCACGAGTCACCGCGCTTGTGGAAGAGCATGGCGACAAGGCGCGAAATGATATCGTCGCAGCGTTGCGCGGTGCACTAGAAGCGGGCCGTGCAGAGCTGGCGCGAAGGCTGATCGAGAAGCCATCTTCAGGGCACGATTGCGTTACCGGACATTCCTTCCTGGTCGACCAGCTTGTCCGCACCATCCATGATTATGTGGTTGAACACGTTTATCCGGTTGCCAATCGCACGGCGGCGGAGCGCCTCTCGATCCTCGCGGTCGGCGGCTATGGACGTGCTGAAATGGCACCGCATTCCGACGTCGATATTGCCTTCATCACCCCGATGAAGCGCGCGCCATGGTGCGAGCAGGTGATCGAGGCGATGCTCTATCTGATGTGGGATCTTGGCCTGAAGGTCGGACATTCCAGTCGGACAATCGCCGATACGATGAAAATGGCGAAGGACGACCTTACAATCCGAACCGCCCTGCTCGAAGGGCGGTTTGTATGGGGCGATCAGGATCTTTACGACGAATTGCGCCAGAAGTTCTGGGCTGACGTCGTCCGTGGGAGCGAGCGGCAGTTCCTCACCCAGAAGCTGGCAGAGCGAAACGAACGGCACAAGCGGATGGGCGATAGCCGCTATGTCGTCGAACCCAATATCAAAGATGGAAAAGGCGGTCTGCGCGACCTGCAGACGCTGTACTGGATCGGAAAGTACGTGCACCGCGTCGAGAACGCGGCGCAATTGGTCGATGTGGGACTGCTGACCGCACAGGAATATCGCAGTTTCCGGCGCGCCGAAGGGTTTTTCCATGCCGTGCGCAGCCACATGCACATCATCACGGATCGCGCCGAGGACCGTCTGACGTTCGATTTGCAGCGGCAGGTGGCCGAGCGGATGAACTTCGCCGATCGTCCTGGCAAAAGCGCGGTCGAACGGTTCATGCAATATTACTTCCTGCAGGCAAAGCGCGTCGGCAATCTGACCGGAGTGTTCCTGGCCCACCTGGATGAAGAGTTTGCCAAGAAGCGTACCCGTGGCGGTTTCTTTGCCGGATGGAACCAGAAACCGCGCACGCTCAAAGGGTATACGATAGAAGCTGGTCGTATCAGGACTCCCAGCGACAAATGGTTTCGCGATGATCCCGTCCGCCTGATCGAGATTTTCCAGCTAGCCGAAGCGGAAGGGTTGGAAGTCCACCCCGAAACCATGCGCCAGGCCGACCGCGACAGCCGTCTGATCAACGCCGCCACCCGCAAGGACAAGCGCGCCAACGCGATCTTTCTTGATCTGCTTTCTGGCAGGAACGATCCGGAAACGGCTTTGCGCTGGATGAATGAAGCGGGCGTGTTTGGCCGCTTTGTGCCCGATTTTGGCAGGGTCAACGCGCAGATGCAGTTCGACATGTATCACCATTACACCGTCGATGAACACACGATCCGCGCAATCGGACTGTTAAGCCAGATCGAGCGTGGCTTGCTTGAAGCGGATCACCCGCGCGCAACCCGGCAGATCCACAGGGTGGCATCACGCCGTGCGCTGTACGTCGCTGTGCTCCTACATGACATCGCCAAAGGGCGAGGCGGAGATCATTCGGTCCTGGGTGCAGAGGTGGCGCATGAATTGTGCCCCCGGTTCGGGCTCGATGAGAAGGAGACGGAGCTGGTTGCGTGGCTGGTGTTGCAGCACCTGTTGATGAGCTCCACCGCACAGAAACGCGATCTGACGGATCCCACGACGATCGAGAATTTTGTCGCTGCGGTGCAAACGGTCGAACGTTTGCGCAACCTCGCGATCCTGACCGCAGTCGATATACGTGCGGTCGGTCCCGGGACCTGGAACAGCTGGAAAGGGCAGCTGCTTGGCGAGCTTTACGATGCAGCCCAGGAACGCATGCGGCTCGGCCACAAAAGAGTTGGCCGTGACGCAAAAGTCGCGGCCAAAAAGGACGCCGTGATAGAATTGCTGGGCAAGAAATCGGGCCTGGTCGAAAGCGTTGGCGGGCTTTTGGGCGATGCGTACTGGATTGCGGAGCCAGAAGACATCATCGCGCTCAATCTGGTTCAATATGAAGTGGCGCGCGAGATTGAAGACCATCTTTCGATCCATTGCGAGATTTATGAAGCGCGCGGAGCCACGCTGGTCAGCGTTATCGCAGCAGACCACCCTGGCCTGTTCTATCGTATTGCAGGCGGGATTGCGCTGGCTGGCGCCAACATTATCGATGCCCGCATCCACACCACCCAAAGCGGCTATGCTGTCGACAATTTCCTGGTTCAGGATCTCAATGCCCAGCCTTTCAGCGAAGAAAGCCAGATTGCGCGGCTCAAGAAAGCGATTGCCGATGCCCTGCTTGCCAATGTGGAGCTGGTGCCCAAGCTCGCGGCGAGACCCCTGCCGCACACGCGCGCCAAGACTTTCGATGTCGCGCCGAGAGTGAGCTTCGATAACACTGCATCAAAGCGGTTTACCGTAATCGAAGTTACCGCGCGCGACAGACCAGCACTGCTCAACCGACTCGCCCATGCCTTGTACCGGGCAAACCTGATCGTTCAGTCTGCGCACATCACTGCGTATGGCGAAAGCGCAGCTGATACATTCTATGTCACCGATCTGACCGGCGGAAAGATCGAATCGGACGAGCGGCTGACCGAAATCGAGGCGATTCTGCTCGAAGCAGCAAGCGACAAACTGCAAAGGCAACTCGAAGGAGCCTGACCGGCTACATCCGGCGTTTGTCGATTCCGTTACGGAATTTAGGTTGCATTTCAGGAACCAATCTCTATTTGCGCGCTTCCCTAATCAGGACAGAAGGGGCACGAAGCCCCTCGTCGCAGGAGGATTGAATAGCATGAATACCCCCAAGATTGCGCAGCGCGGTTTCGCCCTGCTCCTTTCGTCATGTGCACTTGCCACCCCGCTGGCGGCGCAGGCACAGGATACGGACACCGATGACCAGGCTGGTGAGGAGCGTCAAAGCTCGCTTGATTCGCTGGGAACCATCGTGGTTACCGGAACCAAGACCCAGAACGCTGAAGACGTGCAAGATGTGCCAGTGGCCATCACAGCCTTCAATGCGGACACGCTGGAAGCACTCAAAGTGCGCGACGTCCAAGGCCTGACCTACTCTGCACCAAACGTATCGCTCGACCAGATCGGCACAAGCCGCGGCACCGCGAACTTCTCGATCCGTGGGCTCGGCATCAACAGCTCGATCCCGTCGATTGACCCGACTGTCGGCGTGTTCGTCGATGGCGTCTATCTCGGCAACAATGCCGGCGTGGTGTTCGACTTGTTCGACCTCGAAAGTGTCGAAATCCTCCGCGGCCCACAGGGCGTTTTGTTCGGTCGCAATGTCACCGGCGGTGCGGTCCTGATCAACACTGGCAACCCGACTGAGGAGTTTTCCGGAAAGTTCAGAGCGGCCGTTGATGGTCCGTTTGTCGATGGTGGCCGCGGCGGCGCAAACTACACCGTCAGTGGTGTGGTTTCAGGCCCGATCGTCGAAGACACGCTGCTGTTCAAGCTTGGCGCGTATTACAACAACGACGAAGGTTACTTCACCAATCTGTTTGACGGATCCAACCATGGTGAAGCCGAAACCAAGATCATCCGCGGCGCGCTCGAAGGCCGCTTCGGCGATCTCACTCTGCTCGGCAAGCTCGACTATTTCGAAAGCGATGGGGACGGTCCATCAGCACAGAACCGTGGTACGTTCGAACGCGACACATTCGATTTCTCGATCGACTTCCCCGGGTTCTATGCCAACGAAATCTGGACCGGCTCGCTCACGGCCGAACTCGACATCGGTCCCGGCACGCTGACCAACATCTTCGGCTATCGCGAATATAGCGGCACCACGGGCGGCGATATCGATGCGCTGCCAGTGTTCATCTTCCACTCGGACACCGAGACCGAGCAGGAGCAGATCTCGAATGAGATCCGCTATGCTATCTCTACCGATAGCTTTGACCTGACGGTTGGCGGTTTCTACTTCGATCAGAGTCTGGCCTACACCGAAATCCGCGAACTTCCGCCTTTGAGCGCGCTGACATTCTACGGCGGTGGCCGGCAGGATCACGAAGTTCTCGGAGTGTTTGCAAACGGTCAATTCTATCTGACCGATGCATTCTCGGTTATCGCCGGTATCCGCTGGAGTCAGGAGACCAAGGACGCGGCAATCACATACATCCGCCCGCGCGTCGCGTGCTCGGTTGTCGATGGGACTTGCCCGACGAGTGGTACAAACTCGCTGATCCCGACCGAAGAGAACGGCTTCACCGATGATGTCCGCTTCCGCAACCTGTCACCCAAGCTTGGTGTCCAGTACGAATTCAACGACAGTCAGGTCTATGCCCACTGGACCCGTGGCTTCCGCTCTGGCGGCTACAACTTCCGCATCACCGACATTCCCGGTTTTGCAAATGCTGTAGCGCAAAGCGGCAACCTCTTCTTCGGCGAAGAACAGGTCGACAATTTCGAGATCGGCGGCAAGTTCCAGACCGTTGACGGAGCCTTCACGATCAACGTTGCAGCCTACCTGACCGAAATTCAGGACATGCAGCGCGAAGTGAATGTCGCGGACCCGGGCTCGGGTGTTGTTCAGAACATTCTCAACACGGCCGACGCCTCGATCCTTGGCTTCGAAGCTGAAGCGCGCGCGCGTCTTTCGGACTCGCTGCTGTTCACCGCCAATATTGGCTTGATCGATGCGAGCTATGACACTGTCCTGTTCGATATCTCGGGCGATGGTTTGATTGATGACACCGATCTGGACCTGGCTTTGCCGCGTGTGCCGGAAGTGACCTGGGGCGTGGGCTTGATCCACGAACTGTTCCTGGGTGACAGCGAAATCCTGAGCCGGGTGAACTTCCAGTATCGCGATGAGTTCGCATACACGGACAACAACTTCGGCTTCATCCAGGATTCGAGCAATCTCGAAGCCAACGTAACGTGGGTAACCCCGGTCGATGGCCTGAGCTTTTCGGTCTATGGCCGCAACTTGCTCGACCAGGTGCAAGCTGGCGGCGATACGCAGCTAAGCGCTGCCTTCGGCGGTCCGCTGTCGACTGGCCAAGCGGTTCCGTTTGCAGACAACCCAACCGGTGGCACATTCTCGCCGCTGTCGAAAGGTCGTCAGGTTGGTGCAGAGGTCGTGTTCGAGTTCTAATCTCGAACTGACCTGAGAAATTGAAAAGGGCGCTCCGTCTGGGGCGCCCTTTTTTGGTTCTTGATAAGTCGCGCTGGCGCTCAAGGGGGATTGGGCAAGTTCAATCCTGCACGATCAACAAAAGCGCGATTCGCTTGTCATCAAATCCAACAAAGCCCCATTCCACCGCGGCGCCAGAGATAGGGTTCCATAGCCCGTCATATCGGTTTGAGACGACAGTGCGCGTAAGTGAGTCGAACAGCGCCAGAAAATCGTGCGCGATCTGCTCACCGACTTTCATCCCCAGCCATTCGCGGTTCGAATTGGATATAGTGTTGGCGAATGCGCTCGATATCTCGCTGAGTGCCGCGCGCGGAGCCTGCATGTCGGATCCCGCATCAAGCAATTCCCAATTGAAACCGATCGGTTTCAGTCCATGTGTTTCGACAAACGCATCGGCAATTGCGTGATGAACCAACTGATCCTGGCTCACCGGGCCATGCTGGAACGCGACTTTGGCCCCTTCCCTCAGACGCTGGAGCCACTTTGCCTCAAAAGCCGCGAATGCGTCAGCCACCGCGCGCCCCGAACAGCGCCGTGCCCACCCGAACATGCGTCGCGCCCAGTTGTATCGCGGTCTCATAGTCGCCGCTCATGCCCATGCTCAGCCCGGTGAGCCCGTTGTCCTGGGCAAGCTTGGAGAGAAACGCGAAGAACGGCGCTGGCTCGATTTCGGCTGGCGGCAGGCACATCAAGCCTGCGAGCGGGATATCCGCGTCGCGGACTTTGGCGATCATATCCGGCACGTCGGAGATTGGGCACCCACCCTTCTGTTCCTCGTCACCGATATTGACCTGGATGAAGCAAGGCACTTGTTTTCCTTGCTTGTTCATCGCCTTTGCGAGCGCCTTCACCAGACTCGGGCGGTCCACTCCATGAATGCAGTCGAACAACTCGACCGCATCTTCGGCCTTGTTTGACTGCAACTGGCCGATCAGATGCAGTTCTGCCTCAGGCCAGGATTCGCGCAAAGCGGGCCATTTGCCCTGTGCCTCTTGCACTCGGTTTTCACCAAACACACGCTGGCCAGCTTCCAGCAACGGCATGATCTTCTCAGGCGGATGTGTCTTGCTGACAGCGATCAGCGTCACATCTTCGCGCTTGCGCCGCGCGACGTTGCACCATTTGGCGATATTCGCTTCGACTTCCGCCAATCTCTCTTGCGCTGTTTCCATAGTGGCGCGCTATAGCGTTCGCATGGCGCGAGACCAGACCCTGCCTGACAAATGGCTGATCAGCGATAAGAGAAACGATCGAGCGCTGGCAAAAGCGTTGCGGCGGCTGCCAAGGGGCTCGGGATTCATCTATCGGCATTATCATCTTGATGATCCGGTACGCTTTGCGCGCTTCATGGAATTGCGGCGCATCGCGCGCGCTTGCGGCCATTGCGTGGTGCTGGCCGATAGTGCGCTGACCGCACGCGAATGGGGTGCAGACGGAATTTATGGCGGCCCTCGTGCCCTTTATCCGCGTAGGCGCGGACTGATCCAGCTTGCAACAGCCCACGATCTGCAGGAGATCGCGATCGCGAACCGGCGCGGTGCAGATGCCATTCTTCTTTCGCCCGTATTCCCCACCCGTTCGCACCCTGGTGCACCGGTTCTGGGGCCTGCGAAATTCAGGCTCCTTGTCCGACATGCGCAAATGCCCGTTATCGCGCTTGGCGGCATGTCTGTTGAGGGTGCCAAGGCCCTTCGGTGGCCCCGTTGGGCGGCAATCGACGGGCTGAGTTAGAATGCGCAGGTCGCCTTCTGAGAAGAGGCTCGGGCGGATCGAAAGCCTTGATGAGGATGCGCTTTTTCGCCGCGCATGCGAGCATGTCGAGCGGGTCGGCCGGTGCAGTGTCATCGACCTGCAACTGACCTTCCGGATAGGGGTCAGAATGGCAGGTCGACTGGTTAATCGCATGGAACAGAATGGAGTCATCAGCGTCTCACCCCACAAACTCAATTGACGCCCATTCGCCGCACGCGCCTTGACCCGGACTCGTCGAAGATTCATGGTGTGTTCTGCAAGGAGGCGCCCGATGGCGACGAGAGCCATAAGCACGCGAAAGACCAACACTGACTGGAAGGCAACCTTCCGCCGTTCTGCCCGCCGCGCGGCGCAAATGGGCGGTGCGGCCGTCCTTATGCTGACAATGGTTTTCCTCGGCCTCGCACTGGCGAGCTACACCCAGACCGATCCGAGCCCATCAACGGCGGCTTCGCCCGATAATGTTGCCAACTGGATGGGGGCAACTGGTGCCTGGGCAGCGGATCGCGTGCTGTTCCTGTTTGGGCTGACCTCGGTATTGCTGCTGCCTTTGCTCTATTTTTCCGCGCGCAAGCTGTGGCGCGATGTTGAGAACGGAGATGAGCCGGAAACGACCCGCTGGTGGCTGCCGACAGGCATGTTGCTGCTCGCGATGGTCCTGCTTGCTACAGTCCTTTCGCTCACCTTTGATGGGCCGGGCGGTACCCTTCCGGCGCAGTTGGGAGGCGTATCGGGGTTGCTGGGAGCAAGCGCGATCGAAGCCATCGGAGCGCGTTTTGGCGAAGACGCATCGGGCTGGGTCATTCTGGCTCTGGCCGCGATTTCGCTGGCAGGCGGCGTCACTCTGCTCACCCGTGTTTTCGCGATCGATTGGCGCGTGCTTTTAACACTGCCCGATTTCCTGAAGACCGGTCTGTTTGCCAAGGTTCCGATCCTGGGCCGCTTCCTTGGACAGGCCCCCGAGCCCAACCGCCTGATCACCGATGAGACTGCAGCCCCCAGCCCGAAAGCAAAGGCCAGGGCGGTCAGAGAAGCGCGGCCCGAACCCGAGCAACGACGCGCGCCGGAAATCAGTGATCCGACCGCACCGCCCAGGAAAGCGGCGATGCCCAAAACGAAACAGCGCGACATGTTCGCAACGTTCGACTTGCCAAGCCTGGACCTGCTCGCTGATCCACCTGAGGATTCTGCGCCAAAGCTCGATAAGTTGGCGCTTGAGCGCAATGCGCGCCTGCTGGAAAATGTCCTCGATGACTTCAATGTGAAGGGCGAAATCACCGCTGTGCGCACGGGACCGGTAGTCACCATGTATGAGCTTGAACCCGCACCCGGGATCAAGGCCAGCCGGGTCGTTGGTCTGGCAGAGGATATCGCGCGCAACATGTCCGCGATTTCCGCACGCGTTTCGCCCATTCCGGGCAAGACCGTGATGGGGATCGAACTCCCCAATGCCGATCGGCAGATGGTTCTGCTGAAAGAGCTCGCCGCATGCGCCGATTTCGCCGATGCAAAGGGCAATCTCCCCATCATTCTGGGCAAGGATATTGCGGGCGAGCCAATCATCGCCGATCTTGCTGCGATGCCGCATCTGCTGGTCGCGGGCACGACCGGTTCGGGCAAGTCAGTTGGATTGAACTGTATTATCCTGAGCCTGCTGTACCGCTTCACCCCCGCCGAATGCCGGATGATCCTGATCGATCCGAAAGTGCTCGAGCTGGCGAGCTATGACGATATCCCGCATCTGCTTTCGCCCGTCGTTACCGAGCCCCATAAGTCTGTGCGCGCGTTGAAATGGGCGGTCGAGGAGATGGAACGCCGCTATCGCATGATGAGCAGCGTCAATTCGCGCAACATCAACAGCTTCAACGAGAAGGTTCGAACAGCCGCCGCAAAAGGCAAACCGCTGGGCCGACGGGTGCAGACCGGGTTCGATCCGGAAACGGGTGAGGAGCTCTACGAAGAAGAACAGCTCGACTATGAACCGCTGCCTCAGATCGTCCTTATAGTCGACGAGCTCGCCGATTTGATGGTGACGGTCGGCAAGGAAATCGAAGTGTTGATTCAGCGCCTCTCGCAGAAATCGCGCGCGGCGGGCATCCACCTGATCATGGCGACACAGCGGCCATCGGTCGATGTCATCACCGGCGTGATCAAGGCCAACCTGCCCACGCGGATCAGCTTCAAGGTCACCAGCCGGATCGACAGCCGCACCATTCTGGGAGAGCAGGGTGCAGAACAACTGCTCGGCCGGGGCGACATGCTGTACAAGCCCAACACCGGCGCTGTCGTGCGCGTCCATGGTCCATTCGTGTCAGACGAAGAGGTTGAACAGGTCGCAGACTTCTGGCGCGCCCAGGGCAAGCCGGATTATGTCGACGCCGTTACTGAAGAGCCGGAAGATGGCGGAGGCTTCGGCTTCGAGGACGAGCTCACCGCAAGTGACGATCCTGCCGAGCGCAAATACCGCCAGGCCTGCCAGGCGGTGTTCGAAGCGCAGAAAGCCAGCGGATCATGGCTGCAACGCCAGATGGGCGTGGGCTACAATACCGCCGCAAAATGGATCGAACGGATGGAGGCGGAAGGCCTCGTCGGTCCCGCCAACCACGTCGGCCGACGCGAGATCTTCCGCGATCAGGACGGCAACCCGATCTAGCTGACTTTGTTAGTCCGGGGCCGGTTCAAGCCGGGACGGGATTTGGACCACCACTGGTCCGCC
>JBCAXQ010000055.1:0-12973 GCA_038534015.1 Pseudomonadota bacterium
CGGTCCAAAGGGGTGGGCGTTTTCTTCGTGACGCAGAATCCGATCGACATCCCCGAAGAGGTTGCCGGCCAGCTGGGTAATCGGGTGCAGCATGCCTTGCGCGCCTTCACCAAGCGCGATCAGCGCGCGATCAAGGCAGCGGCCGAGACGTTTCGCATCAATGAGGAACTTGATGTCGAAGAAGCGATCACGGAACTGAAAGTGGGCGAGGCGCTGGTCTCGACACTTGATGAGGAAGGCGCGCCGACCGTCGTTCAGCGGACGCTTATCAAGCCGCCACGTTCACGGCTGGGGCCGGTGACAGTCAAGGAACGCGCCATCATCCAGTCGATCAGCCCGTTCGAAGGCAAATATGACGAAGCGGTCGATCGTGAAAGCGCGGAGGAAGTGCTGGCGCAAAAGGCTCAGGATGCTGTCGAAACAGCCGAAGAGGTGGCCGAAAAGGGCGAAGAAGAAGTCGCGAAGCGGCCGCGCAAGACCAAATCCATGTGGGAGAAGGCAATCTCGCGCGGCACCAAGGTTGCTGCTGGATCAATGGCTGGAGCCGCTGCAGCGGCGGTGCTGGGCAAGAAAAGCCGCGCCAATCCGATGCGGTCGGGCGTGACCTCGGCGGTAGGATCGATTGCGACCGATCTCGCCGGTCCTGTTGCCGGGCGGTTTGTCCGCAATCTAATTGGCGGGTTGATGAGATAGCAGCGCTATCGTCCTGCAATTCTCAGCCTGTGTTCGGTGAATGCCAATCGCACAGGCATCGAGAAATTGAGCAAAGCATCGCCGTCGGCGTTTTGTATTAAATCTTCGCAAGCCTTACGGTCTTCGTCTTCAAGCGATGCGAGATAGTCGAGCGGGCGCTGCAGCATCCAGAGGCTGAATGGCAGCGAAAGACGCTGTCCTTGGACCCCTTCGATTGAGAAATCGGCCATCCCAAGTGCGCGCGGTGGCTCGCGATCACCGTTCGCGCTCGCCCATTCGCCAAGCATGGTCGAAACGTTTGCAAGATGCGGAATTTGTTCGCGCATCATCCTGCTCAGGATCGGCAACAGCGTCGCAGGGATTGCGTCATCCGGCAGGAACTCGCCCGATTGTGGTTCTTCCACATCGACCATCCTGCGCACCCATGCTGCAACGCGCGGCGCAAGCCGTTCCATGATCTCTCCCGAAGCGGGATCTCGGTACAAGTGGGCGTAGAGCGGACCGATCAGACCCAAATCCCCAATCGAAGGTCGCGTGCCCAGCAGGAATGGGTGCTGGGCAAAGTGTGCCTCGAGATCTGCGAGCAGCGCCTTATAGCTCGCTTCAATCGCGGGAATGGTCGCTTCGTTGATACCAAGCATGGGCACGAACCCGCGGAATTGCGCGCCATGCGCCTTGCCCGCTTCATATTGAGCATCGGGTTCAGCATCCGGGGCGGCGACTGTGCCAAACTCGCCGTAAACCCAGTCTTCATTGTAGTTCCAGCGATAGTGCATAGCCGGGATAACCAGCCACTCATCGCCGAAGCATTCCAGCAGCAGGGCGGCCAGGTTTTGGCGCGGCGTTTCTGGATAGACTGACGGACCGTCCGCAATGGCTTCAAAGTGATCGATGATCGCCGTTGTATCCTGGATAATGTCGCCAGCTGCGGTTTTCACGACCGGAATCACGGGTCGGCCGATGTTGGGAATGATTACGGATTGATACACGTCGGACGTGGCCAGAACCTCATGATACTCCACGCCTTTCCAGTCGAGATAGGCACGCGCTTTGCCCGAATAGAGCGAAAGCGGAGCGGCGTAGAGAATATGGGGCACGCAAGACCTTTCAAACCGTGATGATGGCGCCCTAGCTCCTGAATCAAGCAAGCGGCAAGCGCAGTTCGGCCCGTAAACCCGCGATTTGGCCACCTTCGTTCCGGTTGGTCAGCGTAAGGCTGCCGCCATGCTGTTCGGCGATAGCACGCGCCAGTGTAAGGCCGAGCCCGGCCCCACCAGTGGCGCGATTGCGCGATGCTTCGCCCCGCGTGAATGGCTCAAGCATATCGAGGATCTGCTCTTCAGGGATGCCAGGCCCGCTGTCCTCGACCCGAAGGATCGCCATGCCGTTTTCTTCTGTAAGCGAGACTTCGGCAGAACCGGCATAGCGAACTGCGTTGCTGACCAGGTTGCGCAGCGCGCGCTTTGCCCAGGTGACATGGACGGGCGCAACAATCCGCTCTGTTTCGCCCATTGTCACCGGCTGTCCAAGATCTTCGAACTCCTCGACCACGCTGAGCGCCAACGAGCCAAGATCAAGTTGCTCCGGCAACTGCCCGGACCGCCCGATCCTGGCCAGCGAGAGAATATCATCAAGCGTTCGAGTGATGTCTTCAATGCTCTGTGCCATCCGTTCGCGTTGAGTGGCGTCAGCGACACTTTCGATCCGTACACGCAAGGCGGCCAGCGGAGTCTTGAGATCGTGCCCGATCGCGCCCAGCATCACATTCTTTTCGTCAAGAAGCGCGGAAATCCGAGCTTCCATAGCGTTGTGGGCGGCAATCAGTTCGCGCACATCCGCAGGTCCGCTTTCCTCCAGCTGCATGGCTTGATCCGGCTGCAGCGAAAAGTCTGCGACCCGTGAAGTCAGCTGGGCCAACGGTCGGGTCAGCCTCCGCAGCACGAAGTAGAGCAGCGCAAACAGGAAAATGAATATGACGAAGGTTTGTAGGGCGATCGTGGCCAGAACCCCTTTTTGCGGTTGCGGCTCTGGCAATCTCGCTGTGATCCACCTTTC
Organism: Pseudomonadota bacterium; assembly: GCA_038534015.1. Taxonomy (GTDB): domain Bacteria; phylum Pseudomonadota; class Alphaproteobacteria; order Sphingomonadales; family Sphingomonadaceae; genus Erythrobacter. The sequence goes on from JBCAXQ010000055.1 coordinate 2,749, forward strand.
CTCCCCCTCCGTGCGGATAGAGGCGAGCAGCAATGTAATATCGCCGAGTTCCAGGCTGCGCAGGCGCGGTCTTTGGCGAAACAGCTCACGCACATACGGATCGTCGCCCGCAATGCGGCGTGTGATCGCAACCTCTGCTACGGCCATACCTTGTTGGTCCAAGACATTCTTGAGCGCTTCCTCGTACCCTTCAAACCGACGCTCGTCGGGATTGATCGGAAGTTCTTCTGTTCGCTCTATCCCCAGGCGTAGCGGTCTCCCAGGGCGTGGCCGGAGCGGCAAGCCATTGGGAATGCCTCTTTCGCGCAATTCCGCGAGCCGTTCCTGCCTGTTTTGCCCGAGGCGACGCGGCCCATCGGCGATCAAGCGGAAAGCGAAAGAATTGGCGACCGCCGCTTCGCGGCGCTGCTCAGCTGCCTGGTAGAGAAACATGGCGGCAACCATCTGGCCGAACAGCAGTCCCAAAGCGAGGACCAGCATAACCTGGCCGAGCAGGCTGCGAGGCAGAAACCGCTTCATCGCTCGTGACCGGGAGCCAGCCGTTTGACTTGGGCGGCGAAGCGATATCCGCCCCCGCGTACAGTCTGAATGAACTGCGGGGCCCGGCTGTCAGATTCTATCTTGCGACGCAGGCGGCTGACCTGATTGTCGACCGCACGGTCAAACAAGTGCGCGGTCCTGCCCTGGACCATGTCCAGCAGGCGATCACGATCCATCACTTCGCGCGGGTGGTCCAGAAATGCACGCAGCAGTCGGAATTCGGCGGTCGAGATCGCAATGGTGACATTGTCGGGATCGGTCAGCTTGCGCTTGAGCGGATCGAGGATCCACCCTTCAAAGCCGTAATGCCAGTCATCCTGGCTGACCTGGGCCGACGGTCCACGTGCGACACGGCGCAACACTGTGCGGATCCGCGCGACCAACTCCCGCGGTTCGAAGGGTTTTATGACATAGTCATCCGCGCCGAGCTCAAGGCCGATGATCCGATCGGTCGATTCGGTTTTTGCAGTCAGAAAGATCACCGGCAATTGCTGTGTTTCTACCAGATGGCGGCAGAAGGAGAGGCCATCCTCTCCAGGCATCATGATGTCGAGGAGCACAATGTCGGGGCGCTTCTCGGTCAGGAGGCTGCGCGCATTGGCCGCGCTTTCCGCTTCAGTTACCGCAAATCCCTGTCCGGAAAGGTATTCCGCCAGCGGTTCTCGCAAAGTCGGTTCATCGTCGACCAGCAATATCGAAGTGGGTGCGTTGTCAGTCATGGAGCTCCGCCAGTTGGCATGGAACGAGCCGACCCGATGCGCAACCCGGAATGCGGGAGCGGATCGGGCCGGGAGGATTCAGCGATCAGGGACCTGTGGATCGCTGGGTTGGTTGAGTTGGTCTGAGTGGCTTAGAGGCCTGCACCACCACGCTGACCGCCTTTGCCGCGCTTGCCACGCATGGTTTCACGAGCGGCTTTGCGCTCTTCTTCGGTGATCGTGCCAGAACTATCGGTGTCGACCCTAGCAAAGCGGGCCTCGACTGCAGTGTCATACTCGGCCTTGGTGATCTGCTGATCATTGTTCGTGTCGGCCTGTTTCAGCATCCGCATTGCACGAGCATGGTGGCCGCCGCGCTTACCGCGTTTTTCCACCCGTTCACTGCGCTGGCCCGAGCGTGCTTCGCTGCGCGCCTCGCGCGCTGTTGCAAGCTCTGCTTCGGAAAGGCCGCCGCTGCCATCAGTGTCCATTTCTGCGAACTTCTCGGCACGACGCTCGCCCTGTCGGTCGGCGCGCCGTTCGGAGCGTTCGGCCCGGCGTGCTTCGCGAGCGGCCTGCATTTCAGCTTCGGTCAGTTCGCCATTGCCATCTGTGTCGGCCGTCGCGAAGAATTCGGCCTGCTTGGCTGCTCGATCATCCGCGTTGAGGATGCCGTCGCCGGTCACGTCCATCTTGGAAAAGCGTTCGTTTGCTTTGGCTTTGGCTTCGTTGAGCGAAACCACACCATCGTTGTTCATATCCGCGTTGCGATCGCCTCGACTGCTGTCTGCCAGGGCAACGCCGGCCCCGGTCAAAGCCAGTGCTGCAGCCGAAAGGGTTAGAGTGAGCTTTTTCATTATCGTTCTCCGTTGGGTCATTCCATGAAGAGCTGCGGCAGTGCGCCCAATGGCCTCGCAGGGAGGGGTTGAGGCCAGCCAGTAAAGGCACTTGGGGGGGTGTCGCCGGGCGGCACCACCGCAACTCACGAGAACCCTTCTAGAGGCTGCCTGTCGCAGGTTTATGCCCGATTCAGAGAGAATTGTCGCAGATTGTATCAGCCTGGCGAGGCCGTTCAGCCACCCGCAAGTTTGACGGAGGTCTGAGCCAAATTTGTTTTAGTACAAGGCTTTGTGTCTAGGCCCGCCTATTCGAGGTCAGTCAACGCGGACGGTGCTGTGTGCCTTCGCCAGCGGTGATGAAAATGGCGGTGGCGCTCTGTCCGCCACCCTTCCCTGGAAGATCGGCAATATGCCATACGCCCGGCGGGTTGATCGCATATTCGCCCGCGTTCAGCGCGATCTTCTCGATCCGTCCGTCAGGAAATTCCTGCGTCAACACCATTGCACCATCGATGCAGATAACCACTTCCGAACCCTTGGGATGCAGTTCCCACGAATCCCAACCTTCGGTGAAAGTGTACTGGGAGACGAGCCGCCCCTCCCGCCCATCGGATCCATGACGCGCGCCATAGCCCGCATACCACTCCATCCCGTCAAAGGGCGGCTGGGGCTCGGCCGTTGCACCGAGTCCCAGGTGGATAAAGGCGTCCGACAGCTTGCGTGCGTTCATAATCGCAACTCCTTTGGCTCCTTTGGCTCCTTTGGCGAATATGCTCAGTCGGTTGCCTGGGTCATGCAAAAGGCGTTCAATTTGTTGCCGTCCGGATCGCGGAAATAGCCGGCATAGAACCCATCCTCGCCGCGCGGTCCCGGCGCGCCTTCATCGCTGCCGCCGTTGGCAAGCGCAGTATCGTACACCGCCTGCACCTGTTCCGTGTTTTCGACCTGCAGCGCGACCATTGTCCCGTTGCCGACTGTCGCTTCTTTCTCGTCAAACGGCTTTGTAAGGCCAATTCCCGGTGCGCCGCCCATCGCACCCCACGCGATAAAGGTATCAAACTCCATCATCCGCCCAACGCCGAAATGCTTGGCGATTGCATCATAGAACTGCGCTGCGCGTGGCAGGTCGTTTGTTCCCAAAGTTACATAGCCGATCATTGTCTTTCTCCCATCGACGCGCCGCAATGGCGCGAATCAGCAAAAGAACAATACGTGAACAAAATGCACTGAGCAAGTCAGATCAGAGCGGCGCGCACTCCTGCTCCAGCCATGCCAAATCGTCACCTTCCAGCTGCGGCGCAAGCAATTCGCGGACTTTCGCATGGTAGGAATCGACCCAGTCAATCTCGTCGACTGTGAGCAATCCCTTTGCAATCAGTTTGCGATCAAGCGGCACGAACGTAAGCGTTTCAAACCCGAGGTAATCGCCCTCGGCTCCATCGATCTTGCGCTTTTCAACCAGCACAAGGTTCTCGATCCGGATCCCGAATGCATCCTGCTTGTAATAGCCTGGCTCATTCGAAAGGATCATCCCGGCGTGCAATTCCTGATTGGTCCCAGCCTGGCCGCCCGCTGGCTTGGCAATCCGCTGTGGCCCTTCGTGCACCGCCAGGAAACTGCCAACGCCGTGGCCTGTACCATGGGCATAATCGACACCGGCCTCCCACAGATATTGCCGCGCCAGGCAATCAATCTGGCCGCCAGTGGTGCCCTGCGGAAAAACAGCTCGGTCGATCTGGATATGACCCTTGAGCACGCGGGTAAAACGGTCCCGCATTTCGGCGCTCGGCTCGCTTCGCCCAGTCTTCGATCCGATCCACACGGTGCGCGTGATATCGGTCGTCCCATCCGAATATTGCCCGCCGGAATCGACCAGATAGATGCTGCCCGGAGGAATCGGAATATTGCTTTCCGCATCGACCTTATAATGCGGCAGCGCGGCGTGCCCAGCCGCGGCTGAAATCGTATCGAAGGAAAGATCGCGGAGCACGCCAAGATCGCGGCGGAAACTTTCCAGTTTTGCAGCGGCTCCAAGCTCGTCGACTTCCCCGCCTGGCCCTTCGACCTCGAGCCAGCGCAGGAAACGCGTGACGGCCGCCCCGTCGCGGGCCTGCGAAGACCGATGGCCTGCCTGTTCGACTGGGTTCTTGATCGCCTTCGAAAGGATGGTCGGGTCCTGTTTGAATGCGACCTTCGCGCCAGCGCCTTCGAGCGCTTGGGCGATCGCAGCGACGCCGAAATTGGGATCGACACTGACGCTCTTGCCCGCCAATTCCCCAAGCGCACCGGCAAAATCGTCCCGCGCTCTGATCGTAACGGCATTGCCAAGGTGTTGGGTCAGCTCCGGTGTGACTTTCTCAGGTGCAATGAACAGCTCGGCATGGCCATCGGCATGGGCTATAAGATAGCTCAAGGCGACCGGCGTGTGCGTGACGTCAGACCCGCGTACATTGAGCAACCATGCGATGGAATCGAGCGCGGATACGACCAGTGCATCGTGCTTTTCACTTTTGAGCCAATCCGCGATCTGCGCCCGCTTTTCAGCCGAGCTCGCCCCGGCATTTGCATCGTCGTGAACGATCGCGGGGGCGAGCGATGGCTCGGGTTGATCCTGCCAAACCGCGTCGATCGGATTGCCATCGGTGGGTGCAAGCGCAAGCCCGGACTGTTTCAGCTTGCTCGACAGGCTTTTCGCCCATCCCGCTGTATGCAGCCAGGCATCATACCCGATTGTCGATCCCTGCTCAGCGCTCTCCGCCAACCAGTCAGCCAGATTATCGCCCGGAATGCTGCGATATTCGAACAGGTTGCCGTCGACCTGATCGCGCACCTGCACCGTGTAACGCCCATCAACGAAGATCGCGGCATGGGTTAGCGTGACCGCAGCATAGCCTGCCGATCCGCCAAAGCCGGTGAGCCAGCCAAGCCGCTGCGCATACTCACCAACATATTCACTCATATGCTCGTCTGAGATGGGGATGACGAAGCCGGAGAGGCCGCGCCGCTTCAATTCTTCGCGCAGAGCGGTCAGGCGGGCTTCATGGGTTTGCATCAGCATTTGATCGAGTCCTGCATAGTCGCACGCTTGCCGCGCGGAGTCGTTTCGGTATGACCATAGCATAAGCTGCGGCAGGACGGGTTTCCACCCGTGCCGCAATCATGCAAAGGACCGACCGACCGATGAAGACGTCCCTTATAACCTCGCTTGCTGCGGCTGTCGCATTCACGCCACTTGCCGCAACGAGCGCCCTTGCGAACGAGGAATCCACCCAAGTGACAGCTGAAGCGCCCACAGCTCCGCCCGTCGCGGAACAGCGCGAACACACCTTTACGCATCACGGGATCACGATCTCTGATCCGTATCACTGGTTGAAAGACCAGTCATATCCCACCATCGATGATGAAGATGTACTCGACTATGTGAAGGCCGAGAATGCCTGGTTCGAGGCACGGATGGCCCCGCAGCAGACTCTGACGGACGAGCTGTTTGAGGAGATGAAGGCGCGGATCAAGGAGGACGACAGCACCGTTCCCCAAAAGGATGGCGACTGGCTGTATTGGTCCGAATTCGAAGAGGGTGCCCAATACCGCATCCATTATCGCAAGCCGGTTGCTGGCGGCGATCCGCAAGTGATCCTGAATGAGAACGAGCTTGCCGAAGGGCTCGAGTATTTTCGGCTCGGCGCGTTTTCGATCAGCAAGAGCGGCCGCTACCTTGCCTATTCAACCGATACGAGCGGTGCCGAACGCTACACAGCGCGGATCAAGGACCTCGAAACCGGTGAGCTTCTTGCCGATGAGATTCCCGAGACTCGCACCGGACTGACCTGGGTCGCGAACGACACGCAGCTTGTATACGGCAAAGCGAACGAGAATTGGCGAGTGCTTGGCGCACGGCTCTACACGATTGGCACTTCGGTCGACCAGGATGTGATGCTGTATGAAGAGGAGGATGAAAGCTTCTCGGTCGGAACAGGCCTGTCGGCTGAAGAGGACTGGCTGATCATCGCCGCGGGTGACAATGAAACCAGCGAAGTGCGGCTGGTCCCGGCGGACAATCCCACCGGTGAGCAAATCCTCGTCAAGCCGCGCGAGAAGGGCGTCGAATACTCGGTCGATGTGCGCAAGGACCCGACCGACAGCGACACGCTCTACATCTGGACAAACGACGAACACGTCAATTTCCGCCTGGCTGCGGCTTCGATCAAGACGCCAGGCGAATGGCGCACAGTGATTGCCGGCTCGGATGAGTTCTATCTGACCGGGTTTGATCTGTTCAAGGATTTCATGGTCACCGAAGGTCGTTTGAACGGCCTCGACCAAGTGCAACTGCGCTCTTACGCTGACCCGACGGACGCAACCGCCATCGCCTTCCCGGAGGCGAGTTACAATGCCGGGCTTTCGAACAATCCCGAATATGACGTGTCGAAGCTTCGCCTGTCCTATGAAAGCATGGTCACGCCGGATTCGGTCTATGACTATATCGTGGCGTCGGGCGAGCTTGAACTGCTCAAGCAGCAGGAGATTCCAAGCGGCTATGACAAGGATCTCTACACTACAGAACGCGTGATGATCGAAGCGCGCGACGGGACGATGGTTCCGGTCAGCATCGTGATGCGCAAGGATCGCGACGACATGAATGGAGGGACCGGCGGTCCGCTGCACCTCTACGCCTACGGTGCATATGGGTTCGCCTATCCGCCGACGTTCTCGACCACGCGCCTCAGCCTGGTTGATCGCGGATTTGCCTATGCCATCGCCCATGTTCGCGGTGGCGATGATCTTGGCCGCCGCTGGTATCTGCAAGGCAAAATGTTCGAGCGCGCCAACACCTTCAACGATTTCGTCGATGTCGGCCGCGGTCTGATTGCGAAAGGCTACACCGCCGAAGGCAAGATCACCGCGAGCGGTGGCTCTGCCGGAGGCGAGCTGATGGGCGCTGTGATCAACCAGGACCCGTCGCAATATGGCGCGGTCGTGGCGCATGTGCCGTTCGTCGATGTGCTCAACACCATGCTCGATGACAGCCTGCCGCTGACGCCGGGCGAGTGGCAGGAATGGGGCAATCCGATCGAAAGCAAGGAAGCCTTCGCTTACATCCTTCACTATTCGCCCTATGATCAGGTCAGCGCGCAGGAATACCCACCGCTGCTGGTCACCGCCGGGCTCAACGATCCGCGTGTTACCTATTGGGAGCCGGCCAAATGGGTCGCCAAACTTCGCGATGTGAAGACGGATGACAATGAACTGCTGCTCAAGACCAATATGGGCGCGGGGCATGGCGGCAAATCGGGCCGCTGGAACTCGGTCTATGAAGTGGCGGAGGAGTTCGCCTTCATCCTGTGGCAGATGGATATGGCGGAAGAAGCGGATAACGAGTGACGTACCGGTTCTCGCGCACCTTCACCGCGGCGCCCGAACATATTGACGAGCTTGGCCACGTCAACAATTCGGTCTGGGTGCAATGGATTCAGGATCTGGCGACCGCGCATTGGGATGCGGTCGCTGATCCTGCGCACCGCGAACAATTCTTCTGGGTCGTGATCCGGCACGAGATCGATTATCGCGGCAACATCGCGGAGGGAGAGGTTGCCACGGGCGAGACCTGGATCCCCGATCCCGCCAAGGGCGCAAAGTCGGACCGGCTGGTCGAATTCCGCGATGCGGTCGGCAAGGTTCTGGTCTCGGCGCGCACAACCTGGGCAATGCTGGATCGAGCTTCGGGACGCCTTGCCCGTGTGCGGCCTGAGGTTATGGTACCATTCTTGGAAGGTTAGGAAGCAGGTTTCAGTCAAGGGCTCGCGTCATAGGCCTGTCACAGACAGCTCCTAGCTCCGACATCAGATTTCCATCGCTCAGCGATGGATTGGGCAGGGATCCGAAATGACAATCAGAACATCAGCTATCGCCATCCTTTCTTTAGGCACACTCGGCCTTGCTGCGTGCGGCGCCGATGCGGGCACCCGCGATTCGATCCGGGCGGTAGGCTCATCGACCGTCTATCCGTTTGCGAAGCTGGTCGCGGAAAGCTTCGCCCGTTCGCACACAGACTACAAGTCACCGTTGATCGAATCGACCGGTACGGGTGGAGGTATTCAGCTTTTTTGTTCGGGCATCGGACCTGAAACGCCCGACATGGCCAATGCGTCACGCCGAATGAAGGCGAGTGAGTTTGAGAAATGCAACGCCAATGGCGTGGTCGACGTGATCGAGCTGCAAGTCGGGCTGGATGGCATCGCATTTGCCTCTGCCCAAGGCGGAATCCGGCTCAATCTGTCGCCGAAGATTGTCTATGAGGCACTCGCCGCTAACCCTTACGGGGGCGAACAAACCGCCGAAACTTGGTCCGACGTCGATCCCTCGCTGCCGAACGAGCCGATCCTGGTGTATGGACCGCCTTCAACCTCGGGTACGCGTGATGCATTGAAAGAACTGGTGCTCGAGGCTGGCTGCGATTCAAACCCAGCGATGGAAGCGCTCAAGGAAGAGGACGAGGATCGCCACCAGCAAGTCTGCACCGAAGTTCGTGCTGACGGCGCCTACATTGATCAAGGCGAGCAGGACAATCTGATCGTTCAGAAGATCGAAAGCAACCCGAGGTCAGTCGGCGTGTTCGGTTTTTCCTATCTCGATGAGAACAAAGATAAGGTTCAGGGCCTCCCGATGAATGGCGTTGATCCGACCTATGAAAATATCTCAACGTTCGCCTATCCAGGCGCGCGCCCGCTGTATGTCTATGTGAAGAAGGCGCACATGCGCGCCATCCCTGGTCTCGATCTCTATCTCGCCGAATGGGTGAAGATATGGGAGGCCGATGGTCCGCTGGCTCGCATTGGTCTGGTCGCATCGCCACCAGAAGAAATGGCCGCCAACAAGAGCAAGGTGACCAACCTCACCACAATGACGATGGAAGACTTAACCGGCGGAACGGTCGACAGCGAGAGTTGATCGATCAGTCTTCGCCGAGGGCCCGTTTTTGGCAAAGTGGGCTCCACACCCCCATGGCCGATCAAAGGAGCAAGCTAGCAATGACCGAAAGCACTCCCTCACTTCACCGCACCTGCATTATCATGTTGGCCGGCTGTGCAGCGGCATTGCTGGCTGCGTGTTCGGAAGAAGTCGAGCAAGTCGAACCGATAACGGTTGTCGGTTCCTCGACAGTCTACCCATTTGCGCAAAAGGTCGCTGAAGACTTCGTTGCGGCCAATGAAGGCATGGTGGCTCCATCCATTGAATCGACCGGTTCAACCGATGGCATTACCGCATTCTGTGCAGGAGAAGGTTCAGACACGCCCGACATTGTAAACGCTTCCCGCCGGATGCTGCCGGACGAGTTCGCAGCCTGCGTTAGCAATGGTGTGTCCGAAATAATCGAGATCAAAGTTGGCCGCGATGGGATCGCGTTCGTCTCCTCAACCGATGATGGTCTCGACCTCGCTCTGACACCCGGCATCATCTACCGCGCGATCGCGGCGGCTCCGTTTGGTGGAGAGCAGACAGCGGAGAATTGGTCCGACGTGGATGGCTCGCTGCCTGATACTCCTATTATCGTCTATGGTCCGCCGCAGACATCGGGCACTCGCGATGCAATGGTCGAATTGGTGCTGGAGGCGGCCTGTAAGACCAATGGTTCGATGGCTGCTCTCGAAAGCGAAGATGCAGCCGCCTACGAAGCAAACTGCCAGAGCATTAGGGAAGACTCTGCATATCTCGACCAAGGTGAACGCGACGAAGTGATTGTGCGCAAGGTCGCCAATAATGATCGCGCGATTGGCGTTTTCGGGTACTCTTACCTCGAAGAGAACTCCGATACGATCAAGGGCCTTTCGATCAATGGCATAGCACCTACCGCAGAGACTATTGCCAGCGGGGAATATCCCGCATCGCGCCCGCTTTATATCTACGTGAAGAAGGCGCATATTGGCGTGACACCGGGCGTCCAGGAATACCTGAACCAATGGTCGCAAAGCTGGGGCGCAGAAGGCCCGCTTGCGGAGATCGGCCTGGTCGCCTCACCGGCTGAAGAGATGGCATCGAACGAGGAGAAGGTGAACAGCCTGATCCCACTGACGCTGGAAGAACTCCAGGGTGGGACTGCCGATAGCGAAAGCTGATCTGCCTCCCTACGCTTCCCCCTTGTTGCCAAGG